>CAXTFX010000446.1:0-4064 GCA_964243185.1 uncultured Chthoniobacterales bacterium | reverse complement strand
GAAGAACACCCCCCGGGCCGAATGACAGGTGATGGACCGCTTGAACCCGTCCACCGACACCGAGGCCGTGGGCGTGGTGTAGGCGTTCATGGGCGAGGTGGCGAACACCGAATACTCCCGCCGGCTCAGGAACGTGCCGTATTTCACGCTGTCGCTGATCGTGCCGGAGCCCACGGCGACCAGCGCCTCGGCGTCGCGGGTTCCCGCCGCGAGCTCCTCCAACCCGTCCGGGGTGATCCGCGGCCGTTCCCAGACGAACTCCTTGACCCGGCCGAGGGGCTCCAACGCCCGCCGCACCCGCTCGCCCAGCGCGGCGCGCGTCCTCTCGTCGCTCACGACGGTGATGGACTTGCCGGGGTGCGCGCGCCCGACCAGCTCGGCCTCCCGACCCTCCAGCGAGCTGGCGATCACGATGTTTTCGACCGGCACGGTGCGCCGTTGCCCCGTCTTTGGGTCGTGCCAACGACCCGCCACCAGTTCGCCGATGACGCCGGAAAAGTCGCCGTTCGCTTTCATGTTCAACGTAGCGTAGGAGGGGGGCCAGTTTCCGCGTGGTTGCGCGCCAGCGCGACCAGGCGCCGGTTGATGCTCGCGCTGGCTCCGTAGGCGTCCTCGTAGATCGCGAGCAGGGCCTCGTAACGCCCGGCGGTCGCCGGGTCGGGCGCCACGGTCCGGGTTTGGCCGCTCATCGCGCGGGCCGCCTCCGGGAGGGAGGAAAACCAGCCCGCGCCGAACGCGGCGGTCATCCCCGCGCCGAGGGCCGAGGCCTCCACGGTGTCGCTGACGAGCACGGGTTTGCCCGAGGCGTCGGCGAACATCTGCCGCCACAGGGGACTGCCGGCCCCGCCGCCAATGGCGACGTAATGGTCAATGGTCTGGCCGCTGGCGGCCTCCATCCCCCGGGTCCGCATGACCTGGTCGAGCGTGATCCCCTCCAGGATCGCCCGGTAGAAATGGGCCGCCCGGTGGCTGCCGCTCTGCCCGAAGGTCACGCCCCGCGCGTTCACGTCCCAATACGGGTCCATGACGCCCGACCAGTAGGGCTGGATCATCAGCCCGTCGGACCCGATGGGAAGATTCTGCGCGGCGGCTTCGAGCCGCCCGAACACGGCGGGGTCCGTGCGCCCGTGGGGCACGAAGTGGTCCACGAACCAGTTCACCAGGAACGCCCCGGTGCGCAGGACGTTCTCGAAGAGGTAGCCCTCGCCCTGCGGGGCCAGCAGCGTGCGCCAGGCGCGGTCGTAGCGGTAATCCGGCGACCACGCGCCCGAGACCACGGCGGTGCCCAGGTTCACGTAGGCCCGGTCGGTCCGGGTGCAGTTCGTCCCCAGGCCGGCGTAGGCCCCGTCCCCGCCCGCCGCGAAGAGGGGCAGCCCCTCCGGCAGCCCCGTCTCCGCGGCGGCGCGGGCGTGGACGCTTCCCAGCGGCTCGCCGGGCGGGACGGTGGCCGGCAACCGGTCCGCCGACAGGCCGATGGCCTCTAGCAACGGCGCCGACCAGCGCTTTTCGACCAAGTCGAAGAGCCCGAAGGAGTCAGCGCTCAACTGGCCGGTGCGAAACGGGCCGCCTGCCAAGCGTTGCACCAGGTAGCACTGCACGTCGGCGAAGCAGGCCGTGGCCCGGAACACCTCGGGCTTGTGTTGCCGCATCCAGTCCAGCTTGTAGAGGGTGGGCGTCAGGTCGGGATGGCGGCCGGTGAGCCGGTGGATGGTCTCCACGCCGATCTGCTCGCCCAAGGAGGCCACGTTGGCCCTCGAGCGCTCGTCCAGCCACAGGATCGCGGGATGGATCGGCTCGCCCGCCGCGTCGAGGAAGGCCACGGTTTCCCGCTGGTGGGCGATGGCCAGGGCCTCGACGCGGCCGGCGTCAATTTGCTTCAGGCAGGCTTGCAGCGCCCCGCAGCACGAGTGCCACCAGTCCGCGGGGTCCTGCTCGAAGTGGTCGCGGCGCGGGTGGGCCATCGCGATGGGCGCGCTGCCCGCCGCGACGAGGCGGCCCGCGCGGTCCCACGCGATGGCCTTGGTGCTCTGCGTGGACGAGTCGATCCCGATCACCACCTGGTTTGCTGCGGTAGTCATGAAGATTCCTCGCGGGAAACGGGCGGAACCCGGCCGGCGGCCGGTGGTTGACGTTTATTGCGCTCGACCGACATCTGTTAAATCCCGTCGGCGGCGGCGCCGGTGGCCGTGAGCAGCCGGCGGGCGGTGCGCTCGTCGGTGACGAGTTCGGTGAGGTGACCGCCGCGCAGGGCGCCGAGGAGCGCCTCGGTTTTCTCCGGGCCGCCGGCCACGCCGAGTCGCACCGGCACCCGGGCCAGTTCCGCCAGGGTCAGACCCACCATGCGGTCGTCCAGTTCCCCGAGCACCGGTTGGCCGGCCGCGTCGAAGAACCGCCCGCAGATCACGCCCACCGCCCCGCGGGCGAGGTAGTCGCGGCTGACCTCCGCGGAAACCAGGCCGCTGTCGAAGATCAGGCTGTTGCGCTTGACGGTGCACACCCCGAGCAGGGCACGGTTGCAGGCCCGCACGCGGGCGAATTGCTCCTTTAGGAGCGGCTCCTCCAACAGCATCTCGCGCAGGTCCGCGCGGGAGAGCACCGCGGGGGCGAAGATGTTCACGCAGCGCGCCCCCAGCCGGGCGGCGATGTTGGAGGTGCACTGCTCGGCGGAGAAGCCCTCCTCGTTCGAGCGGCTGCCGAGGATTTGCACCACGGTCAGGTCCGGCAGCCGCGCCGGGGTCAGCGCGTGGGAAAGCGCCAGCACGGTGCGTCCCCACGCCACGCCGAGGACGTCGCGGGGGCGGACCTCCTGCGTCAGCCACCGCGCCCCGGCCTCCCCGAGCCGCCGGGAAACGTCCCGCACCCCGCCGTCGTCGGGGATGACCAGAGCTTGGGCCAGGCCAAAGCGTTTCTGGAGCGCCACGGAAACGTCCACTAGGGCGACCCGGTCCGGTTGGACGGCGATGGTCACGATGTCCTGCTCGCGCGCCTGCTGGAGATACTTCACGATGCTGGCCCGGGAAACGCCGAGAACCTCCGCGATCTGGTTCTGGTTGAGCCGGTCGTGATGGTAGAGCCAGGCCGCCCAGACGACCGGATCCCCGCCGAACTGCGCGGGCGCCGCGGGCGGAGGGGCTTTCGGGGGGCGGACTTTCAAAGCGGGGGGAGGGCGAGTTTACCGAACCAGGCGCCCCCGTGTCAAAGCCCATCGGGATGTCAATTGACAAGCGCCGTTGACTTTTGTAATCGTGCCCACCCCCGACGGCTCCGGCCGTCTCCCCCCAGACATGAAAAGCCGCTGGTCGGACGCCGACGTCACCCAAATCGCCCGTGAACTGCACGCCGCCGGCGTTCCCGGCGGGCTGGCGGAGCGCGTTTACACCTCGCGGCTGCTCGGCCAGGACCCGCGGCTGGCCCTCCACGGCGGCGGGAACACCTCGTGGAAGACGCGCGCCACGGACCCGCTGCTCGGCGGCGAGCCCTTCGAGGTGATCCACGTCAAGGGCAGCGGCTGGGACCTCGCCACCATCGGGGCCAAGGGCCTGCCCGCGGTGCGGCTGGAGCCCCTGCGCCGCCTGCGGACGCGCGGGGAGTTGGCCGACGAGCCGATGGTTAACTTTTTGCGCGGCAACTTACTGGACAACGAATCGCCCACCCCGTCCGTGGAAACCCTGCTGCACGCCTTCCTGCCGCACGCCTTCGTGGACCACACGCACGCGCTCGCGATCCTCGCCCTGGCCGACCAGCCGGACGGCGCGCGGCTCGTGCGCGAGGTCTTCGGTGCGCGCCTGGCCTGCGTGCCCTACGTGATGCCCGGCTTCGCCCTGGCCAAGGCGGCCGCGGAGGTCTGTGCGCAAAACCCGGCCGTGGAAGGGTTGGTGCTGCTCAAGCACGGCCTGTTCACCTTCGGCGCGACGGCGCGGGAATCCTACGAACGCACCGTCGAGTTCGTCACCCTGGCCGAGGAACGGGTCGCGCGCGCCGCGAACCGCCGCCCCGCCGTGGCGTCACCCGTCGTCGTCCCCGCGGCGGAGATCGCCCCGCTCGCGGAGGTCGCCCCCGTGGTG
>CAXTFX010000445.1:0-4075 GCA_964243185.1 uncultured Chthoniobacterales bacterium | reverse complement strand
GATCAACGCCCCCGGCGTCCCGGAAGCGAGCACCTTTTCCCTGTCCGTCCCCGCGGGCCAGACGGGCACGTTCAACGCCGACTCCCGTAGCGACCTCTACGGCACGCTCACCGGCGGCGGCACGCTGAACTTCAACGTGCCCTGGACCCGCACGACCCTCTACGCGGATTGGTCCGCCTTCACCGGCCTCATCAACGTCGGCACGGACGGCTTCGCGGAACCCAACGGCGGCAGCACCGTCCTGGGCGGAGACTTCCGCATGGGCACCGCCTACAATTTCCCCGGCTTCCCGCTCGCCGCGGTGAGCCTCGGCGACAAGGTTTACGCCTACAGCACCGGCACCCTCGCCGCCGGCACGGGGACTACCATCGAGATCGGCGAGCTCGCCGGCCCGGCGGGCTCCGGGTTGTTGGGCGGCCCGACCGTCGGGCGCGGGCTCACCTACCGCGTCGGCGGCCGGACCCCGGCCGGGAGCGAGACCGTCTTCGCCGGCACCATCGCCGAGCAGAGCGCCGGCACCACGACCGGTTTCGTGAAGACTGGCGCCGGCATCTGGCGGCTCAACGGCGCCTGCGTTTACAACGGCGGCACGACCATCGAGCAGGGCACCTTGCGGGTCGCCGGCACGCTGGAGAGCCGCGGCGCCAACTTCCTCGTGCGCGACAACGCGGCGCTCGACCTCGTCAACGGCACCCTCACGACCAGCGACGTGCAGGTCGCCGCGAACGGCAAGGTCACGGGCAACGGGACCATCGCCGGCGACCTGACCAACAACGGCACCCTCACCGCCACGGCCGGCACGCTCGCGGTCACGGGCGAGGTCATCAACAACGGCCTCATCCGCCTCACCGGCGGCGCGACCCTCAACGCCCCCGGTCTGTTCACCAACAACGGCACCCTCGACCTGCTGACCGCCGGCGGCGCGCTGCCGCCGAACCTGGTCAACAACGGGCTGGTGATTGACTCGCGCGCGCTGAAGCTCCTGAGCGCGAGCCGGACCGCGGCCGGCGTGTTCACCGCCACCGTGGCGTCGTATTCCGGCCACGCTTACCTGCTCCAGCGCGCCGACGACCTCACCGCGTCGCCGAACTGGCAGCCCGTCGGCTCCGTGCAGGCCGGCGTCACGCAAGCCAACAACCTGCCCACCACGCTGACCTTCACCGACCCGGGCGCGACCGGGGGAAAAGGCTTCTACCGCGTCCTGGTCACGCCCTGACCGGGCGCGGCGGCCACCGGGGCGGGGTTCAGGAGGCTCCGCGCGTAGCCCAGGGTGTCAATGTCCGCCGGCGTCTTGTCTCGTCGGAGGGCCTTGATGCGGGGGAAACGCAGGGCCAGCCCGCTGGTGTGCCGGGCGCTGGGCTGGATGCTGTCAAAGGCGATCTCCAGGACGATCTCGGGGCGGACGACGTGGAACTTGCCCCGCGTGGACAGCACCGCGGGCAGCAGGCGGGCGGTCATCTCCGCGATCTCCTCGTCCGTCAGCCCGGAGTAGGCCTTGCCGATGGTCACGAGCTGCTCCCCGTCGTCCCGGTCCGGGTCGCGCACGGCGAAGGTGTAGTCGCTCAGGGACTCGTTGCGCTTGCCGTGCCCCCACTCGGCGCCGACGACGACCACGTCGAGCGTGGCCAGCTCCTTCTTGAGCTTCAGCCACGCCAGGCCCCGGCGGCCGGGGGTATAGAGGCTGGCGGGGTCCTTCACGATGAGCCCCTCGTTGCCCCGGCGGCGCGCGGCGTCGAACTCCGCGTCAATGGCCGCGGCGCCGTCGGCCCGCGCGACGCGGACCACGCGCAGGGGGTCCCGCACGGGTAACGTTTCCAGGAGCGCGCGGCGGGCGCTCAGGGGCTCCGTCAACAGCACGCGGCCGTCCAGACGCAGGAGGTCGAAGACGAAGAAGAACAGCGGCACGGTTTCCTGCATGAACAGGTCGGCCTCGCGCCGGCCGAGGCGCTTTTGGAGGTCGAAGAACGTCAGCTTGCGCCCCTCCTGGTAGGCGACGATCTCGCCGTCGAAGATGACCTCCGTGCCCGGCAGCATCGCGGCGGCGGCGCGGGCGAGCTCGTCGAACTGACCCGTCACCCGGCGCAGGTCGCGGGAGTAGATTTCCACGCGGCCGTCGGCGGCGCGGTGGAGCTGCGCGCGCACGCCGTCGAATTTGTCCTCGACCCAGACCTCGGAAGATTCCCGGGGAGGGCGGGCATCCGGCCCGCCGGCAAGGGGCGTCTCGCCCCGCGCAGCCGCAGGCGCGGTCGTTTCCATGGTCTCAGGGGCTGCGCCCATTGGAGGTGCCGGGGGCAAGATGCCCCCGGCGGCGGGCAGGATGCCCGCCGGACCCGGGAGGATCAAAGCGGTGTTTTCCGCCTCCACTCCCCGGCGCAACTCCTCGTGCCGCGCCCAGATGTCCGCCGCGGTCAGCTCCGGGCTGGCGAGCATGGTCTTGATGGGTTGGAACAGGGTCAACTCCGCCTCGCCCAGCCGGTTGGCGCGGGCCAGGAGCGCGACGCGGCCGAGGTCGCCCAGGAGCATGTTGGCCTCCCGGATGGCGTCCGGGGAACGGTCGAAGGCCACGGCGAGCGCCTCCTCCAGCAGCCCTTCCTTCAGGCCGATGCGAAGCTCGCCGGTGAGAATCTTGACGAGGTAACGGGCCTCGGCGGCCGGCAGCGGGCCGAGGGCGTCCCGCAGCAGGTCGCCCTTGAGCGTCGGCCCGCGCGCGACGGCGAGGGCGGTGAGGAGGTCGCCGGCGGCCGTTAACATCAACCCGACGAAGCCGCCGGGCGGCGCGGGGCGGTCGCGGAAGAGCGTCCCGGTGATCTCGCCTTGGTCGGGCAGGCTGGCGCTGAGTTCCCGGTAGCGGGCCTCGGGCACCCCGGTGGCGGCGACGAGGGCGCGGCGGATGACGGCGCCGCCGACGTTGAGCACGCGCGGGTCGTTCTGCGCGAAGGCCCGGCCGGCGAGGAAGTGCGCGGCGTGCGGCAGGCTGGCGTCGTCCAGCGCGCGGAAGTAGGCGGCCAGGAAAGCGATTTTTTTCAGCTTGCCGGTGGTCGAAGCGATGCGCTCGCCGACGGCGACGAAGGCGGCGAAGGCGTTCTGCCCGGGAGGGACGACCTCCGGGTAGTCCGCCGAATTCGTGCCGGACGCCATTTCCAGAACGGCGGACGACCCGGAGGTCGTCCCCCCGGTCGCCGGGAGCTCCAGGTCCATCTGGTTTTCCTCCGTCAGCGCCCACGCCTCCACCCCGCGGGCGCGCAGCTCGCGGGCGAAGGCGGCGGCGTAGCCGTGCAGGGTGAGGACGCGCCGGGGCTGGACCAGTTCCACCAGCCGCAGCAGGTCGTCGTAGTCCGCGTGGTCGGACAACGGGAAGGCGGCGTCCACCCCGTAGCGGTGCAGGACGCCGGGGCCGGTGAGCGCCCAGCCGGTGAGCACGGCGGTGCGCGGGTTCGTTAGCTTCGTGATCATCCTCGTGCCGTTGGCGGACGGCGGGCAGATGAGGACGTGGCCGGGGGGGAACGGGGTGCCCGGCTGGTAGCGGGTGGCGGGCGGGAAGTCCGGGCGCAGCTCGCGGACCACTTCCGTCATGCGGTGGACGGCGCCGTGGAGGACGGCCGGCAACCCGGCCTGGTGCAGCGCGGCGATGATCTCCTGGCCCTTGCCCAGCGAGTAGCCGAGGAGCACGGGGACCCCGCCGTCTTCGAGGGTTTCCTGGCAGAAGCGGACCATGTCGCCGAGGACCTGTTCCGTCGGCGGGAACCGGAACCGGGGTTGGCCGAAGGTCGTTTCCATGATGAGCGTGTCGGCGCGCACCGGTTCGGCGACCTCCGCGGACAGGCCGGCGCGCAGCTTGAAGTCGCCCGTGTAGAGCAGCCGGCCGGCGTCGGTTTCCCCCAGGAACATGGCGGAGCCGAGGATGTGCCCGGCGGGGAAGAGCGTCACGCGCAGGCCGGGGCGGGGCGGGATGGTCTGGCGGAAGGGAACGAGGTGCTCGACGCGGCGGGCGTCCGGCAACCGGGCCTGCATGAGCCGGGCGGTGTCCGGCGTGAGGATGACTTCGCGGTGACGGCCGATGTGGTCGGAATGGGCG
>CAXTFX010000444.1:0-4093 GCA_964243185.1 uncultured Chthoniobacterales bacterium | reverse complement strand
TGACCGAAGCGGTCGCGAAATCGGAGGCGAGCCGGCCGGACATCCAGATGCGGTTCGAGCAGGCGTCGCTGGAACAGGCGGAGGCCGACCCGGATTTGCGGGCCTACGCCGTCGCGGCCGGGCATGCCGCGTTCGGGCAGAACTGCGCGGCCTGCCACGGCGAGCGGGGCGTCAGCGCGGAGGGCTGGCGGCCCAGCCTGGCGGGGATGGACCCGGCCGTCACCTTCAAGCAACTGGCCGACTACCGCGCCGGCAAGCGGCCGTGGGGCGTGATGAACGCCGTCGCCCAGGCCCTTTCCGACGGCGATTCCGCCGACGTGGCCGCCTTCTACGCCGCGCTGCTCCCGCCGCCCTCCGCTCCCCGCGCGCCCGTGGCGGATAACGTCCGCCGCCTGGTCTATGCCGGCGACCCGATCCGGCACGTCGCCGCCTGCGCCGCCTGCCACGGCCCCGCGGGGCGCAAGGCGGGTGCCCCCGGGCTCGCCGGCCAGCACGCCGACTACCTGGAGCGCCAGCTCGGCGAGTTCGCCCAGGGCTTCCGCGCCAACGACCTCAACCGCCAGATGCGCCTCATCGCCAGCGAGCTGACGCCCGCCGAGAGGCACGACCTGGCCGTGTTCCTGGCCGCCGGCGACCACGCCCCCGCGCGCTGAGTTCCCGCCCCCACGACGCCCTCCCCCATGCTCCCGTTGACCGTCCACGACCGGTTGCTCGATGCCGTTGCGCGCTTGCGCCGGGCGCGGTCCGCCCGGCCCGGGGTCCTGCTCCTGGGGCTGGCGGGCCTGCTCGCGGCGGGGGTCTGGGGCGTCGGGCAGGGTCAGCGCTGGGGCCAGCCGCCGGCCCCGCCCGTGTTGGGCACGCTGCCGGCCTTCGCGCTCCTGGACAGCTCCGAGCGGCCCTTCGACTCCCGGCAACTCCGGGGCCGCGTCTGGATCGCCGACTTCTTCTTCACCCGCTGCCCCGGCCCGTGCCTGGCGATGAACACCCGTCTGGCCGCCCTGCGCCGGGAATTGCCCCGGGAGGTGCGCTTCGTCTCCGTCACCGTGGACCCGGTCCACGACCAGCCGGGGGTGCTCGCCCGTTACGCCGCGCGCTTCGGGGTGGCCGACGACGACGACGGCTGGCGCTTCCTGACCGGCACGCAAGAAGCCGTTTACCGCCTGGCGCGCGAGGGCTTCCACCTCGCCGCGGCCGAGGCGGAGGGCGATAACAACTTCCTTCACAGCACCCGCTTCGCGCTCGTGGACGGCCGCGGCCGGGTGCGCGGCCTCTACGACGCCAACGAGGAGGCCGACCTCCAACGCCTGTCCGCCGACGCCCGCATTCTGCTGCGGCGCCGCCCGGACGCCGACTGAAACCGCCGTGTTCCCCCGTCGCTCCCTCGCCCCCGTCGCCGTCGCCCTGCTCGCCGCTTCCCCCGTCGCCACCACCGTCCGCGGGGCCGAGCCCGACCCGGGGTCCACGGAGCGCGGGTTCGGCGGCGGCCGACCCGCGTTGACGGCCCGGCCCCTGGAAAACCCCGCGGCCGAGCGCCAATACAAGTCCACCGTGCTGATGGACCTGCTCGACCCCGCCCACGTCCTGCGCGACCGCGGCGTGGAGCTGTCCCTGACCAGCACCGGCGACGGCTTCGTCGCCGCGACCGACGGCGGATACTACCAGCACCGTCACGAAGGCTACTTCGTCCGCAACACCGCCACCCTGGACGTGGCCGGGGACAAGCTCCTCGCCGGCCGTTGGCAGGGCTTGAGCTTTCACGCCAGCGGCGTCCTCCAGAGCGGCGAGCGGTTGAGCAGCAACGACCTCGACCTCTACCAGAACCCGTCCTCCGTCACGGGGCACAACACGTTTCGCCTCAATGAACTGTGGTTCGAGCAGAAGGTGTCCGCCTTCGGGGGCCAGAAGTTCGACCTCCGCCTGGGCCAACTGGCCGCGCACGACGAGTTCGCCCTCCAGGACATGCACTCCTCGTTCGTGGGCAACGCCTTCGGCAACCCGCAGATGAAGACCAACCTGCGCTCCCCGTCCACCCCCGCCGGCCAGCCCGGCGCGCGGCTGCGCTGGGAGCCGACGGAGCGCGTTTACCTCAAGGCCGGCGTTTACAACGGGGACTCCGACCGTTTCTGGATCGTGGACAAGTCGGGCGTGTCCTTCCGCTTCAAGGATGACGCCGTCGTCGCCGGGGAGGTCGGCTACCGCTTCAACATCGAGCCGCGCGCCCCCGGGCTGGCCGGCAATTACAAGGTCGGCCTCCTCCACGACTTCGGCCATTTCACCCGCTATTTCGGCGGCCCGGCGCGGGACTACGGCAACGACCTGGTTTATGTCATGGCGACGCAGGAGATCTGGCGGCCCCGGGACGCCGGGGGCGAGGCCATCGCCCACCGCCGCGGCCTGAGCGCCGCCGTGGGCGCCACCTTCACGCCCAACCGCGAGATCAACGTCTCCACGCAGGAATACGTCGGGGAGCTGCGCTACACCGGGCTGTTCCCCGGCCGGCCGCACGACACCACCGGCCTGGCCGTGGCCGACGCCGAGTTCTCCGGACGCTTCCGCGACGTCCAGCGCCGCCGCGGTTCCGGCCGGGGCGGCAGCGAGGTGCAGATCGAGCTGAACCACGACTTCTTCCTCGGGCCGGCCGTTTCCCTCCAGCCCAACGTGCAGGTCTTCAGCCACCCCTACGGCGACGCCGGCCGCGGCCCGGTGCTCCTCCTCGGCCTGCGCCACCTGCTGACGTTTTAAGTCTGCCGCCGGACCGTGGCTAACGGTCGGAGGATTGCCCCTCCGACCGGTTCAGGCCGCCGCGGCGTCCCCGGGCGCCGGCACTCCCTCCCGGAAGGGCACGATCGGCCCGCGGCGGGACCCCGCGCGGACGGGGCTGGCGGGAGCCAGCGTCTGCCGCACGGCGGCCACGAAGGCGTTCGTCGCCGCCAGCGACGCCTCCTCGGCCGGTCCGGCGAGCAGGGTGAGGGGCAGGTGGAACCCCGGGGCGGCCACCTCGCGCCAGGCCACCCCGGGACCGTCGTCCGGGAAACCCACACCCGGCAGCAGGGCCACGCCCATGCCCACGGCCACGCCGGTCAGCGCGCCGGCGTGGCTGCCCGCCTCGCCCGCCACGAGCGGGGAGAAGCCCGCGCGCCGGCACTGCTGCTCCAGCCAGCGCCGGCCCCGCGGGTGGGCCGTTTCGCTGAGGACGACGAACTCCTCCCCCCGCAACTCGCGCAACGCCAGCGGCCCCGGCCGGTCGGCCAGGGGGTGCCACCCGGGCAGGGCCGCCCGCACGGGCAGGGCGGCGAGCGCCTCCCGCCGCCACGCTCCCCGGGCGAGGTCGGCGGCTTCCACCCCGGCGGGTTCGGCGAAGGCGACCTGCACGTGCCCGCGCTCCAGGGCGCCGAGCTCCTGGCCGGCGGGGATTTCGCGCAGGAGCAGGCGCGCGTCCGGGCAGAGCGCGTGAAAGCGCGCGGTGGCCCCGGTCAGGAGCGCAACCGGCAGGTAGGCCGGGTAGCCGACGTGGAGTTGCCGGGCGTGGTCCCGGCCCAGCCGGCGCACCCCGCGCACGCACTCGGCGCTCTGCTCGAGCAGGCCCCGCGCGCCGGTGAGAAAGGCGCGGCCGGCCGGGGTCAGGCTCAACCGGCCCTTGCAGCGCACGAAGAGCGCCACGCCCAATTCCTCCTCCAGGTCGCGGATCTGCCGGGACAGCGGCGGCTGGGAGACGAAGAGCCGGCGGGCCGCGCGGCTCATGTTCAAGTCCTCGGCGACGGCGACAAAGTAGCGCAGGTGGCGAAGTTCCATGGGGTGAGTTCCGCCCCGGGGTTGACGGGGGCGTTCCCCGGAGACTACCGGCCCCGGCGGGCGGCGCGCCACTGGCGGGGGGTCGTGTTTTTCCCTGACCCGGTAGTCGGGGTCCTCCATCCTCCTTAAGTCGGAGCGGGCCGGGGGAGCGGGTCCGCTCCGGGGCAGACTCCGTCCGGGCCGGCGGCACCCGGCGGCACGGGCGGGGCCGCGGGGGCGGGGCGCGCCTTCGGGCCGGCCCGCAACCCGACCTCGATGGACACCCGGGTGCCCGCGCCGGGCGCGCTGCCCACCGCCAGGT
>CAXTFX010000443.1:0-4108 GCA_964243185.1 uncultured Chthoniobacterales bacterium | reverse complement strand
TCGCGCTCAAGGAGTTCCAATACAACCGACTGACGGCGTTCATTGATCCCGACAACGACCCCCAGGGCTCGGGCTGGACCATCATCCAGTCCCAGACCGCCATCGGCAGCGGGGGGTTCAACGGCAAGGGCTTCCGTGCCCGCAACACCCTGGTGGAGCAGGGGATGTTGCCGCAGACCATCTCGCACACCGACTTCATCTTCACGGTGGTTGGGGAGGCGTTCGGCTTCATGGGCAATGCGACGATCCTGGCGGTGTTCGCGCTGCTGATCCTCACGGGCCTCTACGTCGCCTACCAGGCGCAGGACCAGCTCGGGTTGTTGTTGACCGTCGGCATCATGGCGCTGTTGTTCACCCACGTGTTCATGAACGCCGGCATGACCGTGCGCCTGGTGCCCATCGCCGGTCTGCCGCTGCCGCTGATCTCCTACGGCGGCACCTTCGCGCTGATCGTGCTCTCCGCCCTGGGCGTCGTGCAGAGCGTGTGGATCCACCGCAAGGCGCTGCGGTGAACCTTGTTCCGGGGGTCGGTTTCAGCCCAACGGCCGGACCGCCCGCCCCTCGTCGGCGTCCAGGTATTGGAACATCGTCTCGATGTCGGCGCGGCCCTCCAGCCCGCCCTCGCGCTTGCGGCGTTCCAGCACCGTCGCCCCGGAGTCCTTCAGCCCGCGTTTCTGCATGAAGTGGTTCCAGACCTCGATGTCTTCCTCGTCCGGGCGGCGGCCCTGGGCGAAGCACCATTCCAGGAGCGTTTCGTCGTCGCCCCCCTGGTTGACCCGCGTGACGAGCGCCGGGTAGTCCACGTGCAGGAAGTGAACGCACCGGGCGTCGAATCCCTTGCCGAGGTTCTCCTGGAGGTCGGCGGGCAACCGGCCGGCGGCGTGCAGCCGGATCTTGGAGACCAGGCGGGCGAAGTAAACGATGCCGCCAACGGTGTCGGCGGGGCTGCGGAGGTCCGGGGGGGCGGGGTTCATGGCGCCGCGAGCGTAGCCCCGGTCCACCGGGCGGGAAAGTCGGAAGCGAAAAGGCGGTGGGCCGCAGGGTTTCACCGGATGGGTGAGAGGGGCGGGGTCGGGCGTTGCACCCCGTCAAGACGGGGAGAGGGACGCGGCGTATCCGGGGCGGGTGGAAAAAAAGCGGAAGAAATTTGCGGGACCTTTTGCGTTCCGGCCCGCACGGGTGCAAAACAGGCGCCGGCCCGGATTTGCGCCGCCCGGCGCCGGCGTTCTCCTACCCGGTCTTCCCTGTTTTCCCCATGAGCGATTTCGACCTCATCATCCGCGGCGGCATCGTCGCCGGCCCCGACGGCGTGCAGCCCCAGGACGTGGGCATCAAAGACGGCACCATCACCAGCCTGGGCGGCACGGTTTTCGGCTCGACGGACGCGGAGCTGGACGCCACCGGTCTCTACCTCTTCCCGGGTCTGATGGATGCCCACGTCCACTTCAACGATCCCGGCCCGGCCGCGGTCGAAGGCTGGGAAACCGGTTCCCAGTCCCTCGCCGCCGGGGGCTTCACCTCGGTGTTCGACATGCCGGAGCACAACGCGCCGCCCGTGCTCAACGAGGCGGCGTTCGTCGCCAAATACCAGCGGGCGAAGGACTCCTCCCTGCTCGACTTCGGCCTGTGGGGCGGGCTCACGCCGGGCAACCTCGACCAGTTGGAGGAGCTCCACGAGTGCGGCGTGATTGGCTTCAAGGCCACCCTGAGCCGCGTCGGCACGGGGGAGTTCGCCCCCGTGGATGACTACGCCCTGCTCGAAGGGATGCGCTGGGCCGCCGAGCTGGGCCAGGTCGTCGCCATCCACGCGGAGAACGATTCGCTGACGGCCAACTTCGCCCGGCAGGCCGTGGCGGAAGGCCGGCTCACCGTGGCCGATTACCTCGGCTCCCGGCCGGTCATCGCCGAGCTGGAAGCCATCCAGCGGGCCATCCTGCTGGCGTGGGAAGCCGACTGCGCGCTCCACGTCACCAGCGTTTCCACCGGCCGCGCCGTGGAGCTCATCGCCAGCGCGCGGGAGCAGGGCCTGAGCGTTTCCTGCGAGACCTCCCCGCACTACCTCATCTTCACCGAGGAGGACGCCGCCCGCCTCGGCGCCGTGGTCAAGTGCGCCCCGCCGCTGCGGACGGCCGAGGAGGTGGAAACGCTGTGGGAGCAGGTGCGCGCGGGGAACGTGGACTTCCTGGCCAGCGCCCATTCGCCCTGCCCCCCGGAACGCAAGGGGGGCGACATCTTCTCGGCCTGGGCCGGCATCGCCGCCGGCCAGCTCACCCTGCCCCTGATCCTGAACGAGGGCGGCACGAACGGGCGCGCCGTGCCCCTAGAACGGCTCGCGGAGCTGCTCGCCACCAACGTCGCCCGCCGTTTCCGGCTGCACCCCCAGAAGGGTGAGCTGACGGTGGGCGCCGACGGGGACGTGGTCATCTTCGACCTCGGCCCGGAGGAGTTGATCTCCGCCGGGCTGCTGCTGCAACGGCACCCGGAGCTCTGCCCCTACCTCGGCCGCACGTTGCGGGGCCAGGTCCGGCGCACCATCCTGCGGGGCCAGACCGTCTATAAGGCGGGCGCCGTCATCGGCCGGCCCACCGCCCGGCTCCTGCGCCCGGCGCTGGCGGAGGAGACCCCGGTCCAGTAGGGTTCCCAACCTCCGGCGGAGGCCGCCGGTCCACCGCCGCGCCCAGGTCAGCACACGGGCGGGGCGGCCCCCGAAAGGGCTGCCCGCCCTTCGCCGGCGCGTGAACCTCCCTCCGTCTTCCGGGGGGGCCACCAACTCGTTATTGGCCTGAGGTAAGCTTCAGGCCGATGACGCTGAAGATGATGCCCAGGATCAAGAGGCCCCGGACGAGCGTCGCGGGCTCGCCGAACCAGACCATGCCGATGAGGACCGTCCCGATGGCCCCGATGCCCGTCCAGATCGCGTAGCCGGTGCCCAGCGGGATCGCCCGGGCCGCCAGTTCGAGGAAGAAGATGCTCGCCAGCACGCAGACCACGCAGGCCGCCGTCGCCCGCACGTTGCGAAAGCCTTCGGTAAAGCGCAGGGTCGTCGTGAAGCCGACCTCGAACACGGCCGCCAGGAGCAGGTAGAGCCACGCGATCATCGTCGGATCACCCCTCCGCGCCGGGTTTAGAGGGCAGAAGCCAACTCCGCGGCCTGGGGCTTGGCAGCGGCGACGGCGTCCTTCTCGGCGGTGGGAGCCGCGCCGAGCGTCGGCTCCACCAGGAGGTCGTGGATGTCCGTGAACCCGATGTAGCCGAGGATCTGTCGGAGGTAGGTGCTCTGCTGATCGAGCTTCTCGTTGCCGCTGCCCGGCCCGTAGGCGAGGGCGGCCGAATAGATGCCCACCGCCGGTTTGCCCGTGATCAAACCCACCGGACCGGTCTCCGGGGAGAACGTGAACGCGAGCCCCGGCTGGACCAGCACGTCGAGGTAGTGTTTGAGCTTGTAGGGGACGCTATAGTTCCACATTGGCACGGAGAACAGGTATTTGTCGGCCGACTTGAAGTGCTCGGCGACGCGCGTCACCGCCCGCCACGCTTCGAGCTGGGAGGGCGTGGGCGACTCCCCGTGCATGACCGCGTATTTGGCGTTGATGGTTTCGCCGTTGAACTCGGGCAGGTCCGCCTCCCAGACGTTGAGCGTCTCGACGGTGTCCTCCGGGTGCCTGGCGCGGTAAACTTCGAGGAAGTGTTCGGCCACCGCGATGGAGGCCGAGCGTTCTTTGCGGGGCGAGGACTGGAGGTGGAGCAGCTTTGCCATGATTGTTTGGTTATCCTTTGGGTTCGTCCGAAATCACCTCGCCCCCGCCGCGCGCAGCGACTCGCCCGTGAGCAAAATAGCCACGCCGAGGTAAACGAGGTCTTTGACGAGAAACTCACCCAGCGCCACCGAGGGAAAGGGGAATCCGTAACCGGGTTCCCACACCCCGGGGGTGGTGAACATAAAAGAGCTGGTCGTGCAAAACATCATGATCGCCACGGCGCCGCCGAGCGCGGAGGCCCGGGGCGAAAGCCTCCGCAAGACGATGAGCATCCCCGTGATGATCTCGGTGACGCCAAGCAGGTTGGAGAGCATCCGCAGGCCGAGGAGCTGATGGGCCCACGCGAAGAG
>CAXTFX010000442.1:1975-4113 GCA_964243185.1 uncultured Chthoniobacterales bacterium | reverse complement strand
GATGTGGCCCGGCCGTCCGAGGGGCGGGTGTGATTCGTTTCAATGAGGGCCACTGGCCGCGGGCTCGAGCCGGCGGCCAGGCCATTGGATTGCTTCCGGGTCCGGGTCCGGACGGGGACTGTCCCCCTCGTCCCCGAGCCGCGTCGAGACGAATCCGGACCCTGCCGGGACTTCTCGCAACAGATGCGAGATCAGGATGGTCTCGGCGTGGAGCAGACACAAAGCCAGCGGCATCATCAGATAGCCGGTGAGGTCGTGGAAGTCGATCCCGGCCACTCCGTGGCCCACCCCGTCGACCAGCAGGGCGGTACCGGTGATCCGCGCGACGTTGGAGACCAGCGCGATGGGGATGGAGCCGGCGACGATCAGGGCCCGCTCGAGCCAGGGGCGGCTCGAGACCAGGGTCAGGCCGACCGAGATCGCGAAGAAGAAGGTCAGCATGCTCAGGCCGTTGCAAGCCTCAACCACCCCGATCTTCGCGTGGCCAAGGGTGATCGTGTTCCCCTCCTGGAGCGCGGGCAGGCCGAGCAATTGAAGGATAATGGCGCTAGAGAGGGTCGCCAGGTCCTGGAGGGGGCCGCCAAGACCGAGTTCGACACGGTAGGGCAGCGGTATCATGAAGACAAGGAAGGTAATTGGGGCGAGGGCAAAGCGGAGGCTCCTCCAGCCCAATGCCAGGACGCAGAGGCCGGCTAGCGATGGCACCAGCGAGGCGGCCTCAATCCAGTCCTGGTTCGCGGCCGCGCCACCGACGTGCATGACCGCCCCCAGCGCGATCGGGCCGAGCCCCCAGGGACTCGGCCTGGCACAGGTCCCGAAGAGTAGTGCCCGCCTCGCCCAGAGGAGATAGAGGCTGAACAGCGGGATGAAGAAGCCGTGCGAGTAGCGGGGGTCGGTGGCCCACACCCCACCCAACGACTGGAGGGTCGGCCAAAAGCCCCATAGGAGGGCAGAGGCCAGAAGCAGGGGAGGCCAGAATCGCGCCATAACGTCCGTCCGGAGAGGATGTGGGTCGTGCATGGCTCCTCGCGATCGCCACTCGGCGGACGCACTCCGTGCCCGTGGGTTGCACCGGGCGGGGTGATCCCATGATACGGCCATGTCACGGATGACGACCCCAAGGGTCTCGTGGCGTGGCTTCGATGGTCTAACTTCTTCGCTCGCCTGACCGGTTCCGACCGCTTCCCATCGCGAGGCGTGGGCTGCAAACGTTCCGGGCACCGTACTTCAGCGGACTTCGATCAACCTCGATCGCTGCCGACCATGACACATCAAATTTTGTGTGCCAGAATGATCATTGCATGAGACGTGCGTTAATCGAGTGGGATTGTAAACAAGAGGCATGTGTAAATGCAATCAAATCCGCCTACTTGGGATCATGGCAAAATTCCTTCAGAATTATCGCGTATTTGGTATTCTTTTACATCGAAACGTCCCGCCAATATTGGCGGGATGTTGGTAACCTAGACGCCTTGCCGATGACCCACCATGGGGAAAACTTTCCAGGCCACTTCCCAGGGAGATATACCAATAAGAGCCGCTAACTCCAAAAAAACCCTAAATCTGGGCTACGAATCCGTCGGATTTATTTGATGAATCCAAGAATCACATCTTGGCGGACTTAATTGGGGTGTGTTGCGGGCGGCGAGATTTCCGCCCCTCTTCCGGCCTGTGAGTTCGATCAGACTTATGCCATTTTAGACTAGAAAGGACGAATGGATCCGGTTTCCACGATCTCCGACTGATGATTTGATGCCACATCACACGGAAACAACGTTGATTTTTTTCAATATCATCTCGCGGAATCGAACGCTGTGGCGACCTCAACCTCGCCGTGTCTTAATCTTTCAGCAGCCTCATTCTACGAATTAGGGTGTAACTACTTGATCGGCCTTATCCAGACTTCCGGAACGCCCCATATAGCCGTTACTCCTCCTGCTCGATATGGTAATCCCAGAACGGAACCCACTCTTCATTCAGGTAGGTCGCGCGAAGGTCGAGCATCGCCCGGGCTGCCTCGGGACGCCAACGCATCCCCGTCCGTTCCAGCCGGTCTTTCACCAGATGGCGGCACGCTCCTTCCACCACTTGACCTGCTCGATGGTCTCGGGGCCGATGGTGTTGGCCCAGCGGATCAA
>CAXTFX010000442.1:0-1965 GCA_964243185.1 uncultured Chthoniobacterales bacterium | reverse complement strand
GCGGCGCCCGTCTCGAGGAAGACCCGGAAGAACTGGCGGAGGACCAAGCTGTTGGAGACAAAGAACTCGGTCTGGGCGTAGCTCCATCCGTAGACCCGCATGACGACGAGCATGCGGAGGATGACCTCGACGGGGGTCGAGGGGCGGCCGCGGGAGCGGGTTTTGGGGTATCGCTTGGCCAGGTCGCCGCGGACGAGGTCGATCAACTCGTCATCGTCGAGGAGGCGGTCGAGTTGCTGCAACTGCGGCTCGAAGTTGAGCCCCAGTTAGGGGACGAGCGCGAAGAGGTCGGTCGGTTTGTGGCGGTTTTTGAGCATGGCCTAGCGTAACAAAAGCCTGGAAACCTGCCTATTTCGCACCGCAAACTAGAACTAAGGAGGGTGGCTATAGTTGGTCGACCAAGGCTCGTAAATCGAGCCCCGGCACCGCGGCGGGATTTTAGCCTTCGTTTCGGGAGTCATGCATGCTCGAGGAACTTGAGTCTCGACGCCCCGAATTTCGGCCGGGCTTGCCATTGCGGATGGCCGATGGCCAGGTGTGGTCCCTGCCCATCCCTGTGGAAAAAGACGGTGAGGCCGGGGATCGCACGGCGCATTGGGATGACACGAATTACCGCGCGATATTGCGTGCCATTGCTGAGGCCGAAGATTCCGGGGAATTGTTCCGGGCGGAATTGGCCTTGGCGGTCCACTGGTTGCAATGGAACTACGCTTTAGCCGAGGACGATCTTGACGAGTTGCTGGAGGATCGGGATCAGGGGCTTGCACGATTCATCCTCTCGGAGGCATTGCGTACATTGACCTCGGCCCACTTTGGGCCCGATGTATACGGGGTTCCCGTCAAGACTTGGCACGACCCAGGCACGCCTATCACTCGGACCCGCCGCCCGATCTTCAGCTTGGCATGGCGCCCTTTGATAGGTAGGTCGGGCTTATGCTCGTGAGGGCCGGCCGAAGTGACCGCACGATCATCCTGAGGACTTCGATCGCTCACAAGCTGCCGGAGATCACAGCGGTCAGGCTCGGTTTCGGCTCTTCTCGCAAAGCATTGACACGGCATACTGTCCTCAAATCCCGCCTCGTGAGGGTATGCGAACGGTATCAGTTCGCGCCAGCCGTGAACGTAGATCGTCCCATTGAAACGAAAGGTCGCATCATGCCGATCCTGCCGGCCGAGCCCGAGATCTTCCCTCCGGACCTGCCGAATGGGGGCTCTTTCTCGTTCGGGAATGGACAGTCCTGGTGGTGCCTGCACACCAAACCTCGCCAGGAAAAGGCAACGGCGAGATACCTCCGCCAGAATGAGTTGAGCCACTACCTACCCCAGGTCGTCCATTCTGGCCGGACGCCCAAGGGTCGGCCCTATCGGTCGATCCTCCCACTGTTCTCCGGCTACGTCTTCCTGCTCGGCGACGACTGCGAGCGTTCGGACGCCTTCCTCGGCAATACCCTGGTCAACGTCTTGCCAATCCCTGATCAGGGGGAATTTGCGACGCAAATCGGCCAGATTTATCGGCTGCTGGCCTCCGGACTGCCGGTGAACGCCGAAGAGCGGCTGCCGATTGGGGCGCGGTGTCGGATCCTCGAAGGGCCTCTGAAGGGCCTGATCGGCACGGTTATTCGCCGAGGCGGTCGCGACGAGTTCGTCGCCGCCGTCCGGTTCCTTGGCCGCGGGGTGGCAATTTCCCTGACCGACTGGCAGGTCGAGCGAGTCGAGGACGAGCCCTGAGCGGGTCGAGGTCCTCGATGATGTCGTGATAAATTTCCTGGCCAGAGGCGGGTTGAGATGCTTGAGCGACTTGTCATCCATACGTGCGCTATGCCGATCGGAGTTGTCGCAAACCGCGAGGGCCACCAACATGGACCGCTCTGTTGATCGCTACGGAATCTGGCACAAATTTTCGCGGCCATCCGGTACCTCGCCTTGAGACCGCATTGAGCATCCGAGAGGTCGTCTTCCAGACTC
>CAXTFX010000441.1:0-4128 GCA_964243185.1 uncultured Chthoniobacterales bacterium | reverse complement strand
GGCCCACCGGCCCCGGCCCCGGCCAACGGGCACGTCCACGGTGGCGGGGGGCCGGCGGGCGGCGTGGCGGCCTCAGGCGTGGCGGACCAGGGCGACGTCGTAGAGCCGCGGGCCGGCGTGGAGCACCAGGTCTTTGTAGCGGGCGAGGTGGGCCAGGAAGTCGGGGTGGGCGTGGGCGGCGTCGAGACCTTCCTGCGTTTCCCACTGCACGTAGTTGACCACCCGGCTGCCGTCGTGGGCGCGGTGCAGGCTGCTGGAGATGAACCCGGGACGGTGCCGCATCACCTCCTCGACCTGGGCCGTCATCAGTTCGAGGAGCCGCGCCTGGTTCTCCGGGGCGACCTCCACCACGTTGATCTGGGTGACGAAGCGGCCGTTGTTGGCCGTGGCGATTTCAGGGTGGGGCATAGGATCGGTTCAGGGGTGGGAGGGCGGGGCTGCCGCGGATTTCCGCAGGGCGGCGGCGCACTCCGCGTTGACCTGCGCGCCGGCCCGGAGCACGCCGGCCATCTGGAAGAAACCGTGGATCATGCCCGGGTAGCGCGTGAGGTTAACGGGCACGCCGGCCGCTTTGAGCTTGTGGGCGTAGGTAGGCCACCGCGACGACGAGGCAATCGGCCGCCTTGCTCAAGGCGCGCAGGGGCGCGTCGTGGGTGTCGAGGTCCCCGGCCGTGAAGCCGCCCCCGTGGAGGTAAACCAAGCTGGGTAAGGGTCGCCCGCCCGCGCGCGGGACATAAACGCGCACGGTCAACGGCTGACCATCCGGGCCGGGGAGGGTGCGGTCAGTGACGGCGGGCAGGTTCACGGGCTTGCCCGCCAGCGGAATGGTGGCGCGGTAGCCGGCGCGGGCGGCGGCGAACGGGTCAGCGTCGGGCGGCGGCGCGGGCTGCTTGGCCGACTCGGCGGCGATGCGGTCGAGCAGGGCTTGAGCCTCGGGGTCGAGCGTGGGCGGGTTCATGGGGCGGGACGAATTCTGCGCCTGGAGCGGGCCGGCGAGGACCACGGCGAGCGCGACCCCGCTGAGGGTCGGAACGGCAAAGGATCGGGGCACGGCGGCGAGGGTGTTCAGTCGGTGAGCAGCGGGGCCTGGCGGCGGTAGCGGCCGTCGGCGATCTCCTGCACGCAGAAGCCAGCCACGTCAGCGCGGGAAATCCGGCCGGCCGTCACCCCACCCAGGTCGGTGAGCACGCGGTAGCGGCCCGCCCCGCGGGCGGGGCCGTTGGTCAGCAGTCCCGGGCGCACCAGCGTCCAATCTGCGTCGCTCTCGCGCACCAGCGCCTCCTGCCGGTCCTTGTCCCGGTAAACGCCGCGCAGCAGCAGGGGCTGGACGAGCCAGTTGTAATACCAGGGGCCGTGCCCGCGGCTCTCGCCCGCGCCGATGCCGGTGATGCACACCAGGCGGCGAACCCCGGCCGTCCGCATGGCGGCGAGCAGGTTGGCCGTGCCCCGGGAGAAGAGCGTCACCTCTTTGAACGGCCCGCTGGCCGCCGAGCCGAGGGAGCAGACCACGGCGTCGCGGCCGGTCAGGGCGGCCGCCAGCGAATCGGACCGGAGCACGTCGCCGGGCCGGCACTCGACCTCAGCCGGCAGAGTTTTCGCGGCACCCTCGGGATTTCGCACCAGGGCGCGGACGTGGTGGCCGGCGGAGAGGCCCTGGTTGACGATCTCGCGGCCGGTCGGGCCGGTGGCGCCGATGACGAGCAGGTTCATGGGTGGAGGGAAGGAAAGCCGCGGGATAACTTCGGCCGGGCACAACCGGAGGGGCGCTGGCCGCAGGTCCGCCGCGGTCGCGGTCACGGCAGGGTGTAAACGCCACCGCCCGGAGATACGGAGGCACTTGCGGTTTCACCGGAGCCTACTTTTTTGGATGGTCCGAGCCTGCGTTTTGGCTACCCATCGGGCGCGCCTTGCCCTTTGCGGGCGTCCGGCTAGCCAGGATGATGGCCTCGCCTAAACTACTCCGACTTCACGACCGTGTTTGCTCCGCGTTGTGCCCATGAGCGTTGATGCTCAAGCTGAGGCGTTTCCAAAAGTCTATAAAAGTGGAACGAATCCAGATTTTCCATGAAGCCGCTCATGCGCGTTGCGGCCGTCCAATGTTTTGGACGCTCCCGCCCGCCACTGATTCTCTTTCTGCTTCGGCTCCTGTCAGCAGGCTGCGGGCGGGCAGGCGAGCCTACCCCCACGCCGTCCCCGGCCAGCGGCAGCCCTCCGCTGGCCGAGGCTCGGCGCGGCTTCACCGCCCGGTTGGTGCGCTTTCGCCCGGCGTCGAGGGCAAGCCACTTCAGCGTGCTGGCGCCCCTGACGCGCACGGTGGCCGAGAAGATCCTGCGTGAGGGCGGGGGAGCTGCAAAGACGGACATCAGATTCCCGGAGGCGGAGGTGAGTCCGCGGGTCGGCCGGCAAACGGCATGGCGCGCCCCGCTCGGCCCGGAGGCCGACGTCCGGGTCGGCCGGGATGACGCCGGCAGCGGCAGGTCGCGGGTGAGCAGGGTCGGGCGTCATGGTCGGCCCACCAAGGGTGGCGGCGGGCACGGAGCCGTCCCCCGTAGGCTCAAGCCACTTTCGCCATCCTCTTAATTCCGGTAGGCCTGCGGCTTTGAGGGTCCCGCCCGAGCAGATCCTTCGGACCCCCCCGTGTTAGGCTCTTCGTCGTTCTATGCCCCACACGCTTCGCCTCTGGTCCAACGCCCCGCTGAACGAAACAGCCAACGACCTGCTGCGGGCCGGCACGGCCGCCCACGGCCTCTCCCTGGCCCCGCCCCCGGACACCCGGGGCTCAAAGTCTGACGCCGCCGGCCTGGTGGATGCCGGCGCGCAGGTCGTCTTCGGTCAGCCCGAACCGGCCTCCCTCCTGGAGAACTCGGCCCTGCGCTGGGTGCACCTCTCCTCGGCCGGCTACACCCGCTATGACCGCGAGGACGTGCGCCAGGTTTTCCAGGAGCGCGGGATGATCCTGACGAATTCTTCTCACGTCTTCCACGAGCCCTGCGCCCAGCACCTGGCCGCGATGATCTTTGCCCTGGCCCGCCAACTGCCGCTGTGCCTGGACAACCAGCGCGGGCAGCCGCCGGGCTGGCCGCTCCTGGAGCGGCGCGCCGGCTCCCGCTTGCTCGACGGCCGTCAGCTCGTGCTCCTCTACGGCTTTGGCACCATCGCGCGGCGGCTAATCGAGATCCTCGCCCCCCTGGGCCTGCGCCTGGTGGGCGTGCGCCGCCGGCCCGCCGGCGACGAGCCCATCCCCATCGTCACCGAAACCCAGGCCGACGGGTGGCTCGGGCAGGCCGACCACGTCGTCAACATCCTGCCCGACAACCCGGGCACGCGCGGCTACTTCAGCCGGGAGCGGCTGGCGCGTTGCAAGCCGACGGCGCGCTTCTACAACATCGGTCGCGGCACCACGGTGGACCAGGCGGCCTTGCTGGACCTGTTGCGGGAAGATCGGCTGGACGCCGCCTACCTCGACGTGACCGACCCCGAGCCCCTGCCGCCGGCCCATCCCCTCTGGCGGGAGCCGCGCTGCTTTATCACCCCCCACAGCGCCGGCGGCCACGGCGACGAGGGTGAACGCCTGGTGGGCCACTTCCTGGAGAACCTGCGACGCTTCGAGGCGGGCGGGGAGCTCCTGGACCGGGTGTTCTAAAGGGGCCACCCTCGCACTCGAGATCGGGGTGCGCTCGCCCCGGTGAACCGGAGCGACACCGGGGTGAGCCTTGACCTGCCACGGCTCTATAGAGGGGGGGTGACATCAATGTGGCGGCCGTGGCCGTGTTTCCATCCGCGAGATTTGCTGGGGCTTGGCGGAAACGGAAGGCGGAGAATGGCTGCTCTGAGGTGCGAGCGGCGGGGGCGTAGATGCCCGCATGGATGTGGCAACCTCGCACCAGAGTTCACGCACCGGTCTCCCAAGTGCCGGCGGCCACCGGTTTGGACTGGGAGGAGCCGCGCTGGCGCAGGAAGATGGAGAGGACGACCATCGAGACGATCGCCAGGAACTCGCTCTGCCAGTTCTGTAGGGACTCGAACCAGAAGTGCGGGGTTTGGAGGTAGCCGAAGAACCCGATCGCCGGCTTGCCGTGGGCGAGCTGCTCCTCGCTGTAGAGCCGGCTGCCCCCCAGGGCGTGCAGG
>CAXTFX010000440.1:2652-4131 GCA_964243185.1 uncultured Chthoniobacterales bacterium | reverse complement strand
TCACCGACCAGGAAATCGGTGGAAGAGGTCGGCGGGGGCTTGAGTTTCCTCGGCTTGGGCGGTGGGGTGAGTAGCTGCAAGTGAAGTTTCTCCAGGTGTTGTCGCCGCTGGTTGAACACCGAGGCGCGGCTGCCCTCCCAGCGACCCAGGTCGCCCCCGCTGGCGAGAACTTCGAGCGCACGCCCGCGCACCGCCGGCAGCAGCCGGCCGAGCTTCCACTGCGTGGCGGCCAAGGCCAGCCAGAAGACGGTGGCCTCCTCGGGGTCCTGGAGTTCCTCGGCAGACATCTCGAGCACACACGCGGTGGCCTGTTCGGCGTCGAGACCCTTGGCCACGAAGTGCCGAAAAGTGTCCCGCGTGTCGGCGGCCAGGTCGTCAGCGAAGAGGGAGGTGTCCCAGGTGCCCATGTGCGTTTTGTCGGTAGTCTAACAAGAAGTAGATGAACCAACATTATCTTACAAGACAAACGTCTTTTGCCTAAAACGGCAATCCGCTTTGGCTCCCATCCAGGTGTTCGCATGGATTCCCGAGTTGCGGCGCAAACTCCCGCATCCACCTGCGAGGCGGCAGGATGTGAGACCCGAGAGGGGGACCGTCTCAACCAATCAGTAGAGGCGCGTGGTGGCCGTTGCGACCGGGGCGGCCGGTGGCGCCGTTGACCGCGGGCGGGGCGACGACGGCGGCGGCAGGCCGCGGGACCAGTGCCGTCGCGGCGGCGGCGGTGAGCGCCGGGGCCGGCGCGGGGGCCACGAATATCACCGGGTCGCTCGGCACGTCTTGGACGGGGGGTCCCAAAGGGGCGTCCGGCGGCGCGTCCCGCCCCCGGGTGGGCCCGGGAAACCCCGCCGGACGGGCCGACGCCGGGTGCCCGTTCCGGTGTTCTGAAAGCGGGGAAGAAACCCCGGGCCGATCCCGGTTCGGCCGTCCGCCGCCGCCGGCCCGCTTGTGTTACGTTCCCGGTCCCCGCCCCCGATGCTCCACGACTGGCCCATCCACGCCCGCGCCGAACGCTGCGCGCTCACCGACCGGCCCTTCGCCGACGGGGAAATGTTCCACACCCTCCTCTACCGCGACAAGCACGCCACGCCCGGCCTCCTGCACCGGCTGGACGTTTGCGACGCCGCCTGGCGGGGGCTGCGCGCGGACCAGGACGCCGTGCCGCCTTTCTCCCACTGGCGCACGAAGTTCCGCCGTCCGACGCCCGCGGACAAGTCGCCCGAAACCCTCCCCCGGAACGACGCCGAGACGCTCCTGCGCCGTTACCTGACCGAGGAGGAAACGCCCGCCGACGGCTCCGCCCGCGAGCGCGCCTGCTACCTGCTGGCCCTCGTGCTGGAGCGCCGCCGCCGGCTCCGGCCGACGGACGCCCGCACCGAGCCCGGCCCCGACGGGCGGCGGCTGCTGTTCTACGAGCACCGGCAAACGGGGGAAACGTTCGTCGTGGTGGACCCCGGCGTGCGGCTGGACCAGTTGGAGGAG
>CAXTFX010000440.1:0-2552 GCA_964243185.1 uncultured Chthoniobacterales bacterium | reverse complement strand
GGGGGTCCCTCCCGATCCCGTTACCCCATGACCCCCACCCTCCCTGCCGATCCCGCCGCGCTCTGGACCGACGAAACCGTCCGCCGCCGGGAGTTTCCCGTCTGCGCGGAGAAAGTGTTCCTCGCCCACGCCGCCGTCTGCGCCATCCCGCGCGTCGCCGCCCAGGCGGAGGCGGATTTCGCGTGGGGCATGACGACGTTCCGCCGGTCCTACGACGAGATCCTCCGCGACCTCCGCCGGACGCGCGAGGCCGCCGCGCGCTTCCTGCCGGGAGCGTTGCCCGAGGAGATCGCGCTGCTCGGGCCGACCTCGCTGGGTCTCTCCCAGGTGGCCGGCGGGTTGCCCTGGCGGGCGGGGGATGAGGTCATCTACTACGGCGACGACTACCCGGCGAACGTTTACCCCTGGACGAACCTGGCCGAAACGCGCGGCGTCGTGCCGGTCGCCCTCCAGCCCCTGCGGCCCGGCGAGATCACCCCGGAGCTGGTCTCGGCGGCGCTCACCCCGCGCACCCGGCTCGTCGCCCTGGCCAGCGCGAGTTTCCTGGCCGGCTACCGCCCCGACGTGGACGCCATCGGCGCGCGGCTCCGCGCCCGCGGGGTGCTGTTCTGCGTGGACGCCATCCAGACGATGGGGGCCTTCCCCATCCCCGTCGCCAACGTGGACTTCCTCGCCGCCGACGCCCACAAGTGGCTGCTCGGCCCCCTGGCGGCCGGGGTGCTCTACGTCAAGCGGGAGCACTTCGCGCGGCTGCGGCCGATCCTGTTCGGCACCAACGCGCGCGCGCCTGATTTCGTCCCGCTGGAGGGCGGCCGGATCGAGCTGCCGGACGACGCCCGGCGCTACGAGAGCGGGGTGCTCAACTGCGGCCCCCTGGCCGGGATGCGCGCCGCGATGGACCTGCTCCTGGCCGTCGGCCCGGAGCGGGTCGCCGCCCGGATCGCCGGGCACGTTGCGCGGCTGGCGGGGAACTTGGGGGAACTGGGCTTCGAGTTCCTCGGGCCGACCGAGGGGCCGAACGCCAGCGGCATCCTCACGGCGTCCCATCCCCACGTCCCGGACGGTCGGGAACTGGTCAAGGCGCTGGAAGCCGAGCGCAGCAGCGCCTCCCCGCGCCGGGACCGGTCGGGGCGGTGGCACGTCCGGTTTTCGCCGCATTTCTACAACGTGGACGCCGAGTTGGACCACGCCGTGGCCGTCGTGCGTCAGGCTCTTGGGTAAAGGATAACCATCCAGCTTGGCCGGTTGGTTTAGTCCGCAGATTACGCAGATTACGCAGGTTTAAGGCAAGGGTCCGAAGTTTCGCGGGAGACGCTTCCCGCCTTTCTCCACCCCCTTCAGATAATCTGCGGAATCTGCGGAATCTGCGGATTAAACCCCCGCCGCAAACACCCCGGCGAACACCCGCCCGAGCGATTCCCCAAACGCCTCCACGTCCAGCCCCGCGCCCGTCTCGCTCTCGATACTGGTCATCTCCACGCCCGCGATGCCGCAGGGCGTGATGGCCGCGAAGGGCGCGAGGGATTCGCGCGTGACGTTCACCGCCAGCCCGTGCATCGAAACCCAACGGCGGACGCCCACGCCGAGGCTGGCAACCTTGCGGCCGTGGACCCACACCCCCGTCAGCCCCTCGCGCCGGGCCGCGTGCGGGATGCCGTGCTGCCCGAGGGCGTCAATGACCACCTGCTCCAGGTCGCGCAGGTAGCGGTGCAGGTCCCGCCCCCGCCGGGCCAGGTCCAGCACGGGGTAGCCGACGAGCTGCCCCGGCCCGTGGTAGGTCGCCTGCCCGCCGCGGTGGATGGTGAAGTGCGGGTGCGGCAGCCGGGCCGGGTCCAGCAGGGAGGTGCGATCCGGCGTGCGGCCGATGGTGTAAACCGGCTCGTGTTCCAAGAGCAGGAGGGTGTCGGGCACGTTCTCCCGGTCGCGCAGCCGTGCTCCGAGCAACCGTTCCTGTTCGGCCAAGCCGTCCGCGTAGGGCACGCCGCAGCCCAGCCAGCGGACGTCGAGGGCGGGAGTGGGAGTCACGGATGAACTTACCACGGGAAAACCGAGCACTCCCCAGAGAACAGCTCCTCCAGCATCCTTCGGTCACGAGTTCTAAATTCTCGCCTTGCCCTCGATCCCCAGCGGCGCCCGGAGCAGCGCGTTTTCCTGCGAGCGCAGGTGCGTCAGGCCGATGGCCAGGGCGTCCGCCGCATCGGGGGCGGGGGTCTCGGTCAGCCCGAGCAGCGCGCGGACCATGAAGGCCACCTGCGTCTTGTCCGCCCCGCCGCGGCCGACGACGGACATTTTCACCAGCCGCGGGGCGTATTCATAGACGGGCAACCCGCGCTCGGCCGCCGCGAGGATGGCCGCGCCGCGGGCCGCGCCGAGGGTGATGGCCGTCTTGTAGCTCTGCACGAAGATCACGCCTTCCACCGCGCAGCAGTCCGGCTCGTGCTCGTGGATGAGCTCGGCGAGGCGGTCGCGGATACGCACCAGGCGGGAGCTCGGCAGGAGGTCGCCCTTGTTCTTGATGGTGCCGTAGTCGCGCGCCCGCGCCCCCCCGGCGG
>CAXTFX010000439.1:0-4176 GCA_964243185.1 uncultured Chthoniobacterales bacterium | reverse complement strand
CTCCTCGAACAGGCGCTTGACCATGTCCACCTGGTGCAGGTAGGCGATGGCGGTGCGGCGGTTGTGCAGGCTGCCCTTCTTGCCCAGGGTGAGCATCCGCTCGGCGAAGGGCCGGAGGGCCTTGGCCTTGGCGAGGGTGGTCTTGATGCGGCCGTGCTCGATCAACGAGCAGACCTGGTTGGCCAGCATGGCCTTACGGTGTTCGGCGGTGCGGCCGAGCTTGATGGTGTTGACGCGATGACGCATAACGGTCGGTGGTTAGGGAAGCGGGGGCGGAGGTTAGCCTACTCGTCGTCGAAGTCCACGGTGGCGCCGTCCTCGGCGCCGTTGAGGTTGGGGATGCCGGAGCCCATCAGGGTCGGGTCCACCATGCCGGAGTCGAACTTCATGCCCAGACCGAGGCCCAGGCCGGTGAGCTTGTCCTTGATCTCATTCAGCGATTTCTTGCCGAAGTTGCGGTATTTGAGCATCTCAGCCTCCGTCTTCTGGGCCAGTTGGCCGACGGTGGTGATGTTCGCGTTGTTGAGGCAGTTGGCCGCGCGGACGGACAGTTCGATCTCGTTGACGCTCATGTTGAGGAGCTTCTTGAGCTTCTGGTTCTCCTGGCTCTCGCCCTGGGTGGTCGGGGCGAACTCGACGGCGTTCTCGTCGTAGTTGACGAACACGTCAAGGTGATGGCGCAGGATGGCGCTGGCCTGGAGGAGTGCCTCGTTAGGTTCGAGGCGGCCGTCGGTATGAACTTCCAGGATGAGCTTGTCGTAGTCCGTGCGTTGGCCGACGCGGGTGGCCTCGACGGAGTATTTCACCTTGGTGACGGGTGAGAAGATGGAATCAATCGGGATCAGGCCGATGGGCATTTCCGGGCGCTTGTTCTCCTCGCCGGTGGCGAAGCCGCGGCCGACGCGGACTTCGAGCTCGGCGTCGAAGCGGCCCTTCTTGTCCAGCGTGCAGATGAGTTGCTCGGGGTTGAGCACCTCGACGCCGGCCGTGGTTTGGATGTCGCCGGCGGTGACGGCGCCTTCCTTGTTGACGGCGATGGTCAGCGTCCGCAGGTCATGGTCGGGCGCGCTGAACTTGATCTTCTTGAGGTGGAGGATGATGTCGGTCACGTCCTCGACGACGTTCTCCAGGTGGGTGAACTCGTGCGCGGCGCCGTTGATGCGCACGGCGGTGATGGCCGCGCCCTCCAACGAGGAGAGCAGCACGCGCCGCAGGCTGTTGCCGACGGTGTGGCCGTAGCCGGCCTCGAAGGGCTCGGCGATGAAGCGGGCGAAGGTCGGCGTGCCGACGGTTTCGTCCTGCACGAGGGTCTTGGGCATTTCGAAACGCCCGAGTCGGATTGACATGATGTGTGGATGCTGACGTGTCGGACCGGGTTTCCCCTGGCGAGTCGGCCCAGCGCAAAGGCGCAGGCCCAGGGACCAACGGCGACGAGTTTTGGGTGGCTCGCTGCTCTTCCCGTCTTTCGGCGGGTCGGCAAAGTAGATGAACGGCGCGGATACGCAAGAGGGGAGAGTGCCCGCGGAACACGCGGAAAGACGCGGAAAAAAGGGGGAGCGAAAGGAAATTTTCTTTCCCGCTCTCTCTGCTTTCCGCGTCTTTCCGCGTGTTCCGCGGGCCGTTTCTCCGGCTGGCTTGTGGTAGGTTGTGGTATGCCGCCCGCCGCCTTCCCGCTGTTTCTCGCCCCGATGGCCGGGGTGACGGACACGGTGTTCCGCCGCATCTGCAAGGGCTTCGGCGCGGACGTGCTCACGACCGAGTTCGTGTCCGCGGAGGGCATCCTCCACCGCAACGAGCGCACGGAGGAGTTCGTCACCTTCGACCCGGAGACGGAGCGGCCCCTGGGCGTGCAGCTCTTCGGCGGGGACCCCGAAAAGATGGCGGAGGCCGCCCGCGCGGTGCTCGACTGGAAACAGCCGGACTTCATTGACCTGAACTTCGGCTGCCCGGTCAACAAGGTCGTGGCCAAGAACGGCGGCTCGTCGCTGTTGCGGGATTGCCCGCTGCTGGAACGGGTCGCGTCCACGGTGGTCCGCGCCGTGGCTGCCCACGTGCCGGGCGTGCCGGTGACGGCCAAGATTCGGGTGGGTTGGGATGAACAGTCCATCAACGCCCCGCAGGTCGCCCGCATCCTGGAGGGCTGCGGCATCCGGCGCCTGGCCGTGCACGGCCGCACCCGGGCGCAGGGCTACTCCGGGGAGGCGAACTGGGACATCATCGCCGCGACCGCCGCGGCCGTGCCCGGGCTGCCCGTCATCGGCAACGGCGACCTCGCCAGCGCGGAGGACGTCGCCCGCCGCCGGGCGACCGCCGGCGTCGCGGGCGTGATGATCGGCCGGGCCGCGATGGCCGCGCCGTGGTTGTTCCACCAGGCCAGGACGTATCTGGCGACGGGCAAAATCCCGCCCGCGCCGGAGTTCCCCGAACGCTGGACGCTAGTGCGCGCGCACTGCGCCGAGGCCGTCGCCCGCCGCCGCCACGGCGGGGAGCGCGCGGCGATGAGCTCCATGCGGGCGCGGCTGATGGCCTACACCCGCGGCATGGAGGGCGGCCCGCGCCTGCGCGAGCGGCTGGCGCACGTCGTTTCCTTAGCGGAGTTGGACGACATCATCGCGTGGCACCTGGGTGGGCGGGCGGTGGCCGTGGTGGTCGGTTAGAATGCCCCACGCAGAGGCCGCGGAGGTCGCAGAGGTGGGAGGGAAGAAGAGGGGTTGCCGTCAAGATCGAACCCCCGCCAACTCCATTTCCCTGCCCTTCCCTTTGCGACCTCCGCAGCCTCTGCGTGGGGCACCTCTACAGCCCTGCTCACGCCGAGGTCTGCACCTCTTTGACCTCCACCTTCACGGCGTTCTCCTCCGGCTCGACGCGGGATCCGAAGGTGTTGGCATAGATCTGCGTGAACTCCGCACCGAACAGCGCGATCTGCGAGGTGTAGTAAATCCACAGCAGCACGGTGATGAGCGATGACGCCGCCCCGTAGGCGGACGCCGCCTTGCCGCTGCCGAGATACACGCCGAGGGCAAACTTGCCGACGTTGAAGAGCACGCCCGTCAACGCCGCGCCAATCCACACGTCACGCCATTGGATCTTGGCGTCGGGCAGGAACTTGAAAATCATCGCGAAGAGCACCACGACCACCGCCAGGGAAACCAGGAAGTTCACTATCCCCCACAGGACCTTCCCGCCGGGCAGCGCCTCGCCCATTGATTTGCCCAGGCCCGCCACCAGCGAGGTCGCCACCAGCGACGCCAGCAGCAGGAAGCACACGCCGCCGACCATCCCGAAGGACAGGAACCGGGCCCGGAGGAACGCCCAGATGCCCCCACCCGGCCGGGGCTTGACGCCCCAGATGGTGTTGAGCGCGTCCTGGAGTTGGCCGAACACGCCGGAAGCGCCGAACAGGGCAATGACGATGCCCATGATGGTCGCCAGCGCGCCGCTGGACGGCTTCGAGGCGCTCTTGAGCATGTCGTGAATGGCCTTGCCGCCCGATTCGCCGACGAGTTGGCTCATCTGCCCCTCGATTCTGCCCGAGGCGTCACCGTGAAAAAACAACCCGGCGATGGCCAGACACAGGAGCAGCAGCGGGGCCAGCGAGAAGACCGTGTAATACGCCAGGGCCGCGCCCAGCTGCGGACATTTATCCTCCGACCACTCGGAGAACGTTTGCTTGAACAGCTTGAACACGCGGTCCAGCCCGAAGGTGTTGAGAAGAAAGTCGCTGACGCCAGCCATAAAGAAGCCCCCTTTGGGGAAGCAATCGCGCCGGGCCGGTTCGGGGGATGTCCAAGGTTTTCAGCGCACGCCCGCCGGCCAGCGCATCAACGGCAACTCGCGCCGCACGCGCGCCCAACGCTTCTGCAACCGCGGACTCGGCCGCCGCGGGTCCCAACGCCGGGGCGCGGGCAGCATCGCGGCGAGAACGGCGCACTCCTTCCGCGTGAGCTCCGACGCCGGCCGCTCGAACCAACGCTCCGCGGCGGCGCCGACGCCGTAAACGCCGTCGCCGAGTTCCACGACGTTGGCGTAAAGCTCCAGGATGCGCCGCTTGGACAACAGCGTCTCCATCCAGAGGGTATAATACGCCTCCAGCCCCTTGCGGACGTAGGAGTGCCCCTGCCAGAGGAACAGCGAGCGGGCGCACTGCATGGAGATGGTCGAGGTGCCCCGCGGCGG
>CAXTFX010000438.1:0-4179 GCA_964243185.1 uncultured Chthoniobacterales bacterium | reverse complement strand
GCGGCGTAGCGGCTGAAGGGCGCGTTCTTGATGATGGAGGTGAAGATCGTGATGGACGTGCTCATGCTCGGCAAGGTCGGTATCCCCAGCAGCTTTTGCTTGGCCCCCTCCAGGAAGGCCGTGCCGATGCGGAACTCGCCTTCCAGCGCCCGGTCAAAGTCGGGTGAGCGCGGATAGTCCTTGACCAGCTTCTCGTAGGCCCGGAAGGCCCCCATGAAGTCCTTCTGCTTTTCCAGGAGCTGCCCGAGCTTGAACTGCGCGTTGGCGGCGACGGACGCCTTGGGGAAGCGGCGCACCGTCTTCCGGTAGCCGGCGGCAGCCGTGCCCAGGTCGCCGGCGTTCTCCTTGGCCAGGGCGTTGTCGAACTGGGCCTGGGCGTCCTTCGCGTTGGGCACCTCCTCGGCGCCGGGGGCGGTGTAGGTTACGCCCTCACCAGGCCGGTAGGTGATGGGCGCCGGGCAGCGGTGAGGCAGGGCGGCAACCCCCGCGCTGACCAGGACGGCCAGGGCGGTGAGACGACGGGGAAGGGGTTTCAACATCATCATGGCAACGGGCCGGAGGCTACCGGGAACTGCCTCGCGGGTCAAGGGTGGGCGCCGTCACCGCCGCGACCATCAGCCGCACGCGGGCCGTTCCCCGGTGGATCATGTTCAGCTCGCGGGCCGCGGCGTGCGACAGGTCAATGACCCGGCCGCGTCCGTAGGGACCTCGGTCAATGATACGCACCGTCACGCGCCGGCCGTTGTGCAGGTTCGTCACCTCCACGCGGGAGCCGAAGGGCAGGCTGCGGTGCGCGGCCACCAGGTCCGCCCCCCGCCAGGTCGCCCCGCAGGCCGTCCGGCCGCCCTCGTGCCAGGAGGCCACGCCTTCCTGCGAAGCGGACGCTTGCGCGCGGGGCGCCGTGGCCGCAAGGAACAGGAGCATCATGGCGGCAACGACACGGCATCGGGGGAACGACGAAGGGAGCATAGGGGGCGACCCCTACACGCCCGCTCCGGGCGGCGCAAGCGCCGATTCGCCGCCCCCACGGCTGCTCCTGGGCACCTGCGCGTGGAGCTTTGAGGATTGGCGCGGAGGCTTTTACCCCGATGGTTTGCCCGCCGGAAGCCAGTTGGCCCACTACGCGCATTACCTCCCGGCGGTGGAGGTCGACTCCACTTTCTACGCCGTCCCGCGGCCCGGCACGGTGGAGCGCTGGGCGGAAGCCACCCCCGACGATTTCGTTTTCACGGCCAAGCTCCCGAAGCTCATCACCCACGACGCCCGGCTGCGCGGCGAGGAGGCGGGGCGCGTGCTGACCGCCTTTCTCGGCGCGGTGGCCCGGCCGCTGGGGCCGAAGTTGGGCGCGGTGCTCGTGCAGTTGCCGCCGTCCTTCGCGCCGACCCCCGCGGACCGCGAGGCGCTGGATGCCTTTCTGGACCTGCTGCCGGCCGACCGCGTGCCCTTCGCCGTGGAGTTCCGCCACGGCGGCTGGTGGCGCGACCCGGACGGCTTGGCGGAACACCTCGCGGGCTTCGGCGTCGCGCTGGCGTGGAACGACCTGACCTCGCTGGACCACGGGGCGGACGCGCCCGGCGATTTCCCCGCGCCTGTGGCCCCGCTGGTCTATCTGCGGCTCATGGGCGACCTGGAAACGAAATTCGACGGCGCCGGGGAACGCCGCTTCCGCTACGACGGGGACCACTTCTGGCCGCGGGACGCCGCCCTGGACGGCTGGGCCGGGCGGGTCCGGGCGGCGCTGGCCGACCCACGGGTGCATCGGGTGTTCGTGCTGGCGAACAACCACTTCGAGGGCTTTTCCCCGCGGACGTGCCAGCGATTGGGGGAACGGCTGGGGGTGAAGGTGACGCTGCCGGTCGTGAGAAAGGGGCCGGAGCAGTTGGGTCTGTTCTGAGGTCCCGAAACGATTCGGCGGTCCTAAATTCCAAATCCCAAACACCAAATCCCAAAGAATCAGAACAAAATTCTTAGAATTAATAAAGGACGGAGAAGAGGCGGCTGATGCCCCCTGAAACATTCCCCCTTTACCAACCTTCCGGGCTTTCCTTCCCTTCTTTGAGATTTGGTGCTCGGGATTTGGAATTTACCGGCGCAGCCGGTCACTCTGGCAACCCGCCCAGCAGCGCGCGGAACTCATCGTCAAACTCCCGCAGTTCCGCGACCATCTGCGGGCTCTTGCTCAACACCGTCGCCGTGAGCTTCTCCATGTAAGTCGGGTTGCGCTGGGCCATCTCGCTCAGGGCCATCATCACCGCCAGGGCGTTGCAGGCGGAGTGCTTGACCGAGCGGAACTTCTCGTGGATCGCCTCGATCTCCTCCCGCGTCGGGACGGCCCCGGGAGCCGGGCGGTCGGCGGACAGCTCCGGGGCGGGCGCGGGCGGATTGACGGGCGTGGAGGGGAGCATGATGGTGGGAACCCCCGTCACCGCGGGAATCGGCCAGAATAATGGACGCGCACGTTATCCGCATCGGCGGCGCTCGCCAGCACAATCTCCAGGACCTGCGCCTGACCCTCCCCCGCGGCCAACTGGTGGTCATCACCGGGCCGAGCGGCTCGGGCAAGTCGTCCCTGGCCTTTGACACCCTCTACGCCGAGGGCCGCCGCCGCTACGTCGAGAGCCTGTCGGCCTACGCCCGCCAATTCGTCGAGCAGTTCCCCAAGCCCGACGTGGACTTCATCGAGGGCCTGTCCCCGGCCATCGCCGTCGAGCAGCGCACCACCGCCGCCAACCCGCGCTCCACCGTGGCCACGACGACGGAGGTTTACGACTACCTCCGCCTCCTCTACTCCGCCGTCGGCCAGCCGCACGATCCCGCCACCGGCCGGCCGCTCCGCCGCCAGACGCCGGCCTCCATCGTGGACGAGTTATTGGCCCTGGCTCCCGGCACCCGCCTGTTTCTCCTCGCTCCGATCATCCGCGAGCAGAAAGGCGAGTTCCGCGACGTGATCGAAAAGGTCCGCCGCGAGGGCTTCGTCCGCATCCGGGTGGACGGCGAAATCCTCGAGCTCGATTCCCCCGTTCCTATCCGCCCCGCCAAGACCCGGGAGCACACCATCGAAGCCGTCATTGACCGCCTGGTCATCAAAGAGGGTCTCCGCGCCCGCCTCGCCGACAGCGTCGAAACCGCCCTGCGCTGGGGCCGCAACACGCTGGTCGCGCTGATCCAGGACCCGGCCGGGGACTCCGCCCGCGAAACGGCCTTTTCCACCGATTTCCGCGACCCCGAAACCGGCTTCTCCCTGCCCCCGCTCACGCCGAAGCACTTCTCCTTCAACAGCCACCTCGGCGCCTGCCCGGTTTGTCACGGCCTGGGCAACGTCCCCGAGTTCGATGGTGCCCTCGTCGTCCCCGACCCGACGAAAACGCTCGCCGAGGGAGCCGTCGCCCCCTGGCGCCGGGGGGTTTCCCCGCGGATGAAGGTTTACTACGCCGCCCTGCTCCGCGCGCTGGCCGGCCACTTCAAGATCCGCCTCGAAGAACCCTGGTTCCAGACGCCCGGGCCGTTCCAACACGCCGTCCTCCACGGCACCGGCGAGGAGGTCGTCGAGCTCCGCATGACCGAGGGCGCCGGCAAGAAGCAAACCACCCTCCGCAAGCCTTTTGACGGCGTCCTCCCGCAACTCCGCCACCTCTACGAAACCACCAAGAGCGAACTCACCCGCCAGCGCCTCCGCGCCTACCAGAGCCCCACGCCCTGCCCGGCCTGCCACGGCGCCCGGCTGCGCCCCGAAATCCTCGCGGTGACGCTGACGGCCGACCGCGAACTCAACCTCCGCCAGTTCTGCGCCCTCGGCATCGCTGACGCCCGCGCCTTCCTCGCCGGCCTCAGCTTCACCGGCACCCAGCGCGCCATCGCCGCCGAGGTGCTCCGCGAGGTCGGCGCCCGGCTGGAGTTCCTCTCCCAGGTCGGCCTGGATTACCTCACGCTGGACCGCGAAAGCGGCTCCCTCTCCGGCGGCGAGTCCCAGCGCATCCGCCTGGCCGCCCAGATCGGCTCCGGGCTGGCCGGCGTCCTCTACGTCCTGGACGAACCCTCCATCGGCCTGCACCAGCGCGACAACGACCGGCTCATCGGCACCCTGCGGCACCTGCGCGACCTCGGGAACTCCGTCATCGTCGTCGAGCACGACGAGGACACCATCCGCGCCGCCGACCACCTCCTCGACATCGGCCCCGG
>CAXTFX010000437.1:0-4189 GCA_964243185.1 uncultured Chthoniobacterales bacterium | reverse complement strand
GCGGGTCCCGTGCCGCCGCCGAGCATGGTCGTGACGCCGCTGGCCAGGGCGTGCTCGATCTGCTGCGGGCAGATGAAGTGAATGTGCGTGTCCACCCCGCCAGCCGTGACGATGCAGCCTTCCCCGGCCAGCACTTCGGTTGCCGCGCCGATGGTCAGCCCCGGCGAGACGCCGTCCTGGATGAGCGGGTTCCCCGCGTGCCCCAAGCCGACGATGCGCCCGTGCTTGACCCCGAGGTCGCATTTGATGACGCCCTGCACGGCGTCGAGGACCACGGCGTTGGTAATGACGAGGTCGAGGCAATCCGCGTCCAAGGCGGTCGGTGATTGTCCCATGCCGTCGCGGATGACCTTGCCCCCGCCGAACTTGACCTCGTTGCCGTAGCCACCCGGCGAGCTTTCCGCGATCAGGTCGCGCTCGACTTCGATGAACAGTTCCGTGTCCGCGAGGCGCACACGGTCACCGGTGGTCGGGCCGTAAGTTTCGGCGTATTGACGGCGAGGGATGCGGAGGGAGGACATGGCGTCAGGTTGTCACCATCAGGATTTTAGCAAGATCAGTCCAACGGGCCGTTAACCTTTCCGTTCAACCCGTAAACCGCGCGCGCCCCCGCCAGCGCCACCAGCCCGACCTCCCGGCTGTCTCCCGGCTCGAAACGCACCGCCGTGCCGGCCGCGATGTTCAGCCGGAAGCCGCGCGCAAGTTCGCGCTCGAAATGCAGCGCCTCGTTGACCTCGTAAAAATGGAAGTGGCTGCCGACCTGGATCGGCCGGTCGCCGGTGTTGGCCACCACGAGCGTGCGCGTTTCCAGCCCGACGTTGGCGTCGAGGTCGGGAGCGCCGGCGGGGACGATGGTTTCTCCGGGGATCATGAGGTTTACCGGATGGGCTGATGAACGGTGACGAGCTTGGTGCCGTCGGGGAAGGTCGCTTCCACCTGCACCTCGCCGACCATCTCGGGCACGCCTTCCATGACGTCCTCCCGGCGCAGGACCGTGGTGCCGAAGCTCATTAACTCCGCCACGGAACGGCCGTCGCGCGCGCCTTCCATGATCTCGGCGGTGATGACGGCGACCGCCTCGGGGTAGTTGAGCTTGAGTCCCCGCGCCTGGCGCCGCCGCGCGAGGTCGGCGGCGACGACGACGAGCAGCTTCTCCGTTTCGCGGGGGGACAGGTGCATATGGGAATCGCAACCTCCGCGCATCACGCCGCCGCGCCAAATTGCAAATCATACAACCGCCGATAAACCCCGCCTTCCCGGGCGACCAGCGCCGCGTGCGACCCCTGTTCGACCACCTTCCCGCCTTCCAGCACGATGATCTCGTCGGCCTGGAGGATGGTGGAAAGCCGGTGGGCGATGGCGATGACGGTGCGGCCCTGGCTCAAGGTTTCCAGGGCCTGCTGGATGGCCCGCTCGCTCTCGCTGTCCAGGGCGCTGGTGGCCTCGTCGAGCAGGAGCACCGGCGCGTCCTTGAGCACGGCCCGCGCGATGGCCAGCCGCTGCTGCTGGCCCCCGCTCAACCGGCAGCCCTTGTCGCCGACCACCGTGTCGTAACCCTCGGGCATCGCGGCGATGAACCCGTCGGCGTGCGCCAGCCGGGCGGCGGCGCGGACCTCCTCCTCGGTCGCCTCCAGCCGGCCGTAACGGACGTTTTCCGCCACGGACTCGTGGAACAAAAACGTGTCCTGCGTCACCACCCCGACCTGGGCGCGCAGGCCGGCCTGGGTGAGGTCGCGCAGGTCGTGCCCGTCCAGCCGCACGCAGCCTTCCGTCGGGTCGTAAAACCGCTGCAACAGCGCGAACAGCGTGCTCTTGCCCGCGCCGCTGGCCCCGACCAGCGCGTAGTATTTGCCCGCGTCCAGCCGCAGGCTCACCCCGTCCAGCGCCGGGGGCAGGTGCGCGGCGTAGCGGAACGACACGTTTTCCAACGCGATCTCCCCCCGCGCCCGGCCGGCGATGGGGCGGGCGCCGGGCCGGTCCTCCACGCTCGGGGCATGCTCCAGGAGCGCGAAGATGCTCTCGGTCCCGATCTGGCAGCGTTCCATCTGGATGTGCATCCGGCTCAACTGCTTGATCGGCTCGTAGAGCGAAAAGATCCCGAACACCAAGCCGACAAATTTCCCCACGCCCAGCCCGGCGACGTAGACGTAGAACAACGCCAGGGCCGCGCCCGCCGCCCCGGCGACTTCCACGAGGGAGCTCGCGATTTCCTGCCCCCGGCGGATCCGCATGTTGGCGTTGAACTGCGACCGGCCGCTCCTCTCGAACAGCCGGACCTGGTGGTCCTCCCGCGCGAAGCTCTTGATGACGCGGATGCCGGCGAACGTTTCCTGCAAGATCACCGTCAGGAGCCCCGCCTCGCGCTCCTCACGGTTGCCGTTCTTGCGGACCCGCCGTCCGAAGGCCGCCACGGGCAGGATGCACGCCGGGAACAGACCCAGGGAGAGGAGGGTGAACTTCCAGTCCAGGAACAGCAGGTAACCCAACCCCGCCAGCACGGCGACGGGGTTCTTGATGATGTCCGTGCCCACCAGCGCGAGGGCCTGCGCGGCGAAGCCCGTCTCGGTGGCCACGCGGTTGATGAGCAGCCCCGAGCGGCTCTCGTTGAAAAAGTCCAGCGACTGCCGGGTGATGTGGATGAACAACTTGTGACGCAGCTCCATGAGGACCTTCATCGAGATCCAGGAGTTGCAATACACGTTGAGGTAGTTGAACAGCGAGCGCAGGAGCATCACCGCCGGGATGGACAGGCAGACCAGGAGAACGTGCGCCCCGTCGAGCGCCGGGCCGGGGTCCACCGCCGCGGCCCCGCCGCCCCCCATCAGCAGCGACTTTGGGGAGGGGACGCTGCCCCCCCCGCCGGGAAAGGCCGTGCTGGCGACCCACATCGTGGCCAGCGGCAGGAGCGAGTTGTTCAAGATCGCGTAGAGCACCCCGGCGCCCTGGCCCACGATGAAGCGCCCTTTGTAGGGGGCGATGAGCGCCGCCAGCCGCCAGAGCAGGGGCCAACGTTGCTGAACCCGGGTATAACCCAGCCGTAAGCCGCGCCGGAGCAGGGCCACGGGCCAGAACACCCGGCGCCACGCCCGGTGGCGCACCGAGGCCGCCTCGGCGGGCGGATCGGCCACGGTCAACGGCGGGGAAGCGGTGGCGGACATGAGGAGGCAGGAGAAAAATGACGAAGCCCGAAGGACGAAATCCAAAGAGGTGACGGGCGATGAACGGGGAGGCGTGCTCGGAGTTTGGGACCGGGGCTTCCTTCTGGTTTCGGGCTTCGGGCTTCGTCCTTCCGCGCGCAGCGCGGTCTAACGTAGCCGCAAAAAGAGTTTCGGCGCGGGGGGGGGTTCCGCCGCGGGTTCCGGGACCGGGGGCCCGGACTCGGCGGTAGGGACCTTGCCCTCCAACAGAAAGCTCGCCACCTCCGCGGGCGACCAGACGGGGGGCTCGGCGCGGAAGGCGACGCGGCCCTCGCTGGCGGGGCCGGCAAAATCCGCGTGGAGCCGGGTGCCGGGTCCGACCCGGCGCGTCGGGGGGAGGGTGAGCCGGGCAGGCAGGTCGAGCCGCAGGTCGTCCGGGGCCGCGTCCGGGTCGAAGCGAAGGGTGCCCTCCTCCACGTCCATCTCGGCCCCGGGCAGCGCGAGCCGGGCTTTCCGCAGGGTGAGCGCGCCGCGGAGAACGGGTTGCCGACCCGTGCCGGTTAGGCGGAAATCCGGCCGGAGCTCCCCCCGGAACCCCTGGGCACCCTCCAGGAGCACCGGCCCGGCCGCGCTGACGTGCAGGTCCCACGCGGCCTCCGCGAGGGGACCCGCCGGGTTCACGGGAAAAACCAGCACCGCCGCCGGCGGCAGGGGCGGGGGCTCCGGGGTGAACCGCAGCCGGCGCCAGAAGCGGCCGTTCTCCCGCAGGCGCACCTCGCCGGAGATTTCCGGCGCGTTGAGCAGGCCGCGCACGGCGAGTTCAACGTCCCCGCGCACCCGGGCGGTGCGGCTGTCGAGGAGAGCGACATTCTTACCCTGCAAGGTCACGTCGAGCCCGAGCGGCGCCCCGCGCTCCGCCCATTCCACCCGGCCCCCGAACGCCAGCGTGCCGCCGCCGGCGGCCGGGGCCCGCTCGGCCGCGCCGCGTTCGAGGCGCAGGTGGTCGCCCCCTTCCAGGAACAGGTCCGCCCCGAGGGCGTCCACCTCGGCCC
>CAXTFX010000436.1:0-4189 GCA_964243185.1 uncultured Chthoniobacterales bacterium | reverse complement strand
GGCGGTAGCGAGCCTCCGTTTGAGCGGCGTCGGCGGCGGGGGGTAGGGCGGCCTACCCCCCGCCGCCGACGAGGCTGCCAGGTTGAGGCCCGACCCCCCTTGGGCCGAAACTCCGAACCCCCTCTGAAATAATCTGCGGTAATCTGCGTCACCTGCGGACAAAGAAGACTCTCGCCGAAGGCCTAACGCGCCGCCGACGCTTGAAGTTTCAGGCGATTCGCGCACCCGACGGCGCGAGGGACCGCGCCGTCCACCACGAGGGTGACGAGGGTAAACAAAAAGTGATTTTTCCGATGGACGGCTCGACGCGCCTTCGCTACACACGGCGCTACCCGTCGTGGCGGCCCGTTCGCCTCGCTGCCGTGCGGGCCACTCCCGTCGCCTCCTGCCCGCCGTTCACCCCATGCGCTCCCCCGTCGCCGTTCCCCACCGCCTCCACCTCCTGCGCCGCCGTCTGGTGCTCCTCGCGCTGGCCGCGGCGGTGCTGCCGCCCGCCGTCGGCTCCGTCCGGGCGCAGGAAAAGGAGATTACCACCACGACGGTCCGCCGGCGCACGACCACCACGACGACCGTTTCCGGCACCCTGGCCCGCGAAAGCGCCCGCCGGCAGGCCCTCGCCGGGGACGCCGAAGGCCACCTCGCCCGCGGCGACGCCGCCTACGCCCTGCGCGATTACGACACCGCCACCCGCGAATACAAGCTCGCCGTGGACAGCCTCAACCAGTCCCCCGCCGTCGGGAACCGGCGCGACCTGGCGATGACGAAATTCGCCTCCGCCTCCCTCAAACTTTCCGAGCAGCGCATCGTCGAGGGTCGCTTCGCTGACGCGGAGAACACGTTGAAGATCGTCATCCGCCCGGAATACGACCAGTTCAACAAGGACGCGCTCAAGGAGCTCCAGCGCCTGGAAGACCCGGAGTATTACAACCAGACCGTCACCCCCGGCTTCATCAACCGCGTCGAGCAGGTGAAGAAACTCTTCGTCGAGGCCCAAGGCTACTACGACACGGCCCGCTTCGACCTGGCCTTCAAGCGTTGCGAGCAGGTCCTCAACCTGGACCCGACCAACATCGCCGCGCGCAAGTTCGAGGAGAAGATTGACGTCGCCCGCCGTCGCTACGACGAGCACGCCTACGACGAGGCCCGCGGCCGGTCCGTCGAGGAGGTCGCCCGCGGCTGGGCGCGCCCCACGCGCCGCTTCGGCGTGGACGCGGACCCGCGGAGCAAGTTCTCCCGCGTCCAGCGCGATGACAGCGGCTCCACCGTGGCCATCAACGCCAAGCTGCGCCGGCTGATCATCCCCTCCATCGAGTTCCGCCAGACGACTCTACGCGACGCCGTGGAGTTCCTCCGCCAGGAGGCCCGCCGGTTGGACCCCGAGCAGACGGGCGTGAACATCTTCCTCAAGCTGCCCAGCGGGAACGCCCGCACCGCCGCCGCCGTGCCCACCACGCCGGTTTCCCCGACGGACGCCCCGCCGATCCCCGGCATTGACAACCCGGCCTCCGTCGCTCCCCAGACGGCGACCTCCTCCGGCCCGGTCGCCACCGCGGATAGCCGCATCTCGCTCTCCCTGACGAACCTCCCCTTGCTCGAGGCCCTGCGCTACGTCGCCAGCCAGGCGGGGCTGAAGGTGCGCGTGGAGCCTTTCGCCGTCGCCATCGTGCCGGCCAACGAGGACGTCGCCACGCTCATCCAGGCGGAGTTCCGCGTGCCGCCCGGCTTTATCGCCTCCTCCGTCTCCCCCAGCGCCGCCTCGGCCCTCAACGCCGGCGCGACCGCGGCCGGCGGCGGCGGCGGCGGCACGCGCGACGTCACGGGCGCGGGCAGCGGCACCATCCAGCGCATGGACGCCAAGACCTACCTGGAGGCCAACGGCGTGACCTTCCCGCCGGGTGCCAGCGCCACCTACGTGCCGCAGGGCAGTCGCCTGGTCGTGCGCAACACCCAGGAGAACATTGACCTCATCCAGGCCCTCGTGGAGTCCAACGCCCCGGACGTGCTCAAGCAGATCGAGATCGAGAGCAAGTTCGTCGAGGTCACGCAGACCGACCTCAAGGAGCTGTCCTTCGGGGTCAACGTCGGCTCGGCCAACATCCCCGGCTCCAAGCGGCTGTTCGTCACCGGCGGCAACGGCATCACCCCCGGCCGCACGACGCCCACCAACGGCAACGACCTCGACCAGAACCTGCGCTCCGGCGGCTTCGCCCTCCAGGGCAACGCCATTGACGCCCTGCTCCTGGGCGCCACCGGCGGCACCGGCGTGGCCGCGGCCAACTCCATCCTCAACCTCGCCGGCGTGCTGACCGACCCGCAGTTCCAGGTCGTCGTCCGCGCGCTCAACCAGCAGAAAGGCGTGGACCTGCTCTCCGCCCCGCGCGTGACCACCAAGAGCGGCCAGAAGGCCGTCATCGAGATCATCCGCGAGTTCATCTACCCGACGGCCTTCCAGCCGCCGCAGATCCCGACGAACTTCGGCAACACCGGCACCAGCGTTATCTCGGGAACGGGCCTCGGCTCCTCCACCGGCGGCGCCTTCCCAGTCACGCCGACGACGCCGACCTCGTTTGAAAAGCGCAACACCGGCGTCACGCTGGACGTGGAGCCCACCATCGGCCCCGACGGCTTCACCATTGACCTGACGCTCTCCCCGCAGGTCGTGGACTTCGACGGGTTCATCAACTACGGCAGCCCGATCAACACCGTTTCCACCAACCTGGGCATCTCCACGACCACCCGGCTGACGGATAACACCATCAACCAGCCCATCTTCTCCACGCGCAAGGTCACCACCAGCGTGTCGGTCTATGACGGCTCCACGGTGATCCTCGGCGGCCTGACGCGCGAGGACGTGCAGAAGGTCAACGACAAGGTCCCCGTGCTCGGCGACGTGCCGCTGGTCGGCCGCCTGTTCCGCTCCAAGGTGGACCAGAACATCAAGCGCAACCTGATCATCTTCGTCACCGCCCGGCTCATTGACCCGGCCGGCCAGCCGATCAACTCGACGGAGGACGTCGAGGAAGAAGTCCAACCGTTGACCGGCCCGGAGGTCATCCAGCAGGTGGTGGCGCCCTCGTATAAAAAGTAGCCCAGGTGGAAGGAGCGACCATCCAGGCAGGGCGGCTTATCCTTAGGCCGCCGCCGGGTCGCGCTCACGACACGCTCACCAGCGGCGGGTTAGGGATCACCCGCCCTGCCCGCTGACCATGCCCACCATTGGCGTCACCGGCGGCATCGGCAGCGGGAAATCGCGCTTCACCCGCCTGCTCGCCGCCCGTTTAGGGAACGCGCCGACCATTGACGCGGACGGCGTCGCCCGCGAGTTGCTCGTCTCGGACCCCGGGGCGCTGGCGGCCGTGCGGGAGCGTTTCGGGCCGGGGATCTTCACCGCCGCGGGCGCGGTGAGCCGGCCCGCGTTACGGGAAATCATCTTCGCCGACGCCACGGCCCGGCGCGACCTGGAAGCCATCCTCCACCCCCGCGTGCGCCGACGCTGGCTCGAATGGGTCGCCACGGGGTTGCGGGAAGCGCCCGGGCGGGTTCTGTTGGTAGAAATCCCGCTGCTCTACGAAACCGGGGCGGAGCCGCACTTCGACCGCGTGGTGGTCGTCGCCTGCCGGCCGGAAACCCAGGAGCGCCGATTGTGGGAAACCCGCGCGATGCCGGCCGAGACCGCCCGCCGCATCCTCCACAGCCAACTTCCCGCCGCCGAAAAAATCCGCCGCGCCGACCACGTCGTCTGGAACGATGCCGACGACCCGGCAGCCCTCGAACGCCAAGCCGAACTCCTCGCCGCTCTGTTTAGCCACGCCGAAAAACCCTGGTAGCGGCGGTTCATAACCGCCGGGAGCCGCCCCCGGGCCGGCGCGCAACGTTCGGCGGTCATAGACCGCCGCTACAACGTCCCAGTTCCGCCCCACCCTGCCGTCCGTCCATGATCGAACCCCTGCCCACGGAACCCGCCGAACCGCTCCACCTGCCCGCCCTCGCCGTCCTCCCCACGGCGCAACTCACGGAACTGGCCGCTCGCTTCGGCTTACGCACGCACCCGCCACGCCCGCGGCCAACGCTGGTCAACGACCTCGCGCGCACCGTCCTCGCGCGCGCGCCCGTCGCCGGGGCCGGGCCGGCGGTGACCACCGAGGGCATCCTGGAGGTCGCCCCCGAGCTGGGCGGCGGCGGGGTGCTG
>CAXTFX010000435.1:0-4204 GCA_964243185.1 uncultured Chthoniobacterales bacterium | reverse complement strand
AGAAGCGGCTGCTCTCCCTGGCCAACCAGGAGAACAAACAGGTGGCGCAAGAGGCAGCACAGACAGCCGCGCAGCAGGCGGCAAGTTGAGAGTAAGGACCAGGTTTTGTCTGAGAACTCCTTTCGCGTCGGGGGGGACCCGCCTCGTCGGGTCCGCGTCCTTCCGGTTATGGCGTCTCTTCCAAAGGACGCGGACCCGACGGAGCGGATCCCTCCCGAGCCTTCAGGCCGAACCTAGAATCAGAGTTCAAGGGCCAAAAATCCCTCCGCGTAGCTTTGAGCATTCCCGGCGAGCCGGGCTTTGCGTTTGACAACCGGCCCGTGCCGGCCGCCACTTTCCCGTTCATGGCTTTGTTGTCTCCTCCCGTCGTCGTTCCTCTCCCCACCCACGTTCAGGTTATCGAGGAAGCGGTTCCCCCGCTGGCGCACGTTGACGACTACCTCCGTTACGGGCAAACGGCGGATGCTTCGGACCTTCACCTCTCCGTCAGCACCGTGCCGATGTGGCGGCGCTTCGGGCACCTGGGACCCATTTGGCCAAGTGCCGTCCCGCTCGCCGCGGGGGATACCGAGCGGCTGGCGCGCGGCTTCCTGACGGACGCGCAAATCGCGGCCGTGGAGGGGCCGGGCGACGTTGATTTCGCCTATACTTCCGCCCTCGGCCGCTTCCGGGTTTCCGTGGTTCGCCACCGGCTCGGGTGGGATTTGGTGTTCCGCATCATCAGCACGCGGCTGCGCTCGATGAACGAGTTGAACCTGCCCGATTCCCTCAAGCGGCTGACGGAATACCACAACGGTCTCGTCCTCGTCACCGGCGCGGTCGGCTCGGGCAAGTCCACGACGCTGGCCGCGATGGTGGACCAGATCAACGGCGACCGGCACGACCACATCATCACGCTGGAGGACCCCATCGAATACGTCATCCCGCCGCGGACCTGCCATGTCACCCAGCGCGAGGTTCACACGCACACCAAGAGCTTCGCCACCGCCCTGCGCGGCGCCCTGCGCGAGGACCCCGACGTGATCATGGTCGGGGAGATGCGCGACCTGGAAACCATCTCCCTGGCCATCACCGCTTCGGAGACGGGCCACCTAGTCTTGGGCACGCTCCACACCGGCAGCGCGGCGCGGACGCTCGACCGCGTGCTCGACGTGTTCCCGGTGGATCAGCGCGAGCAGATCCGCATCATGGTCAGCGAGTCGTTGCGGGGCATCGTCTCCCAGCAACTCGTTCCCCGCGCGGACGGCAAGGGGCGCGTGCTCGCCCTGGAGGTGTTGACCAATACGCCGGCCGTCGGCAACTGCATCCGCGAGTCCAAAACGTTCATGCTCCCCGGCATCATCCAGACCGGCCGCAAGCAGGGCATGAAGCTGATGGACGATTCGCTGACGGAACTCGCGCTCGCCGGGACCGTGACGGCGGAGGAGGCCCTCGCGAGGGCTGATTCCAAGACCATCGTGGAGCAGGCGTTGGGGATGCGGTGAACGGGGCGGGGCATCAGGAGAAGACCGCCGCCAGGTCCGCAGAGATGCCGATCACCGGGTCGGTGGCGATGCCTTCCGAGATGGTCCGGCGCGCGCCGTCGGGGGTAAAGATAGTGACGTTCAGCATCGGCGGCGTGATGATCCAGCAGCTTTTTACCCCGTGCCGGAAGTAAGCATCCATCTTTTCCATGACTTCGAAGTAGCCTTGCTTGGGGGACACGATTTCCACCGTTAACAGCGGCGGGTCCGAGCGACGGAGGATGTCGTGCGAGAAGTCCACCGGCTCGCGCCGATAAACGCTGAGGTCAGGAACTAGCTTCCGACCTTCAACTTCCAAGTCTAGTTCGCTCTGGGTGCGGAACTCGCGGTGTTTAAGAAACTCACCAATAAGATTGGTCTGGATGATGGAGTGCAGGTTGCTCGGCATGGGTTTTCCCCTTTCTTCCTCGTAGGATAACGACGGTTCGGCGTCGTCCTCCGCCAAGTCCCTCCGCATTTCCTCCACGGTCATCAGGTCCACGGTCGCCATGCCCGGAGTCTAACACGCCCCCCGGGTTGAGAACCGCCGATTTCCGCGTCTAGCGCGGGACCGTTTCCCGCCTTTCTGACGGTGCCAACCTGTCGTAACACTTCCTCTGTCATGCCCTACATTGACCAGTTCTTCGAGGTCCTCATCGAAGCCAAAGCCAGCGACCTGCACATCGGCGAATCGCAGCCGCCGAAGATCCGCCGGCACGGTGAGATCGTTCCCATCCGCGAGGAGCCGATCACCAACGAGGAGGCTGCCTACATGCTCTCCGAGATCGCCGGCCCGGAGCGCTGGGGCCGCTACGAGCAGGGCGGGGACCTTGACTTCGCCTACGAGATGAACGCGGATAGCCGATTCCGCTGCAACTTCCTCAAGCAGACCAACGGCTACGGGGCGGTGTTCCGGCTGATCCCGACGAAGATCGCCACGCTGGAGGACCTCAAGGTGCCGCCCGTCATCAAGGAGTTCGGCCACCTGCGCCGCGGGCTGGTGCTCGTGACGGGGCCGACGGGTTCGGGCAAGTCCACGACGCTGGCGGCGCTGATTGACCACATCAACACGCACCAAAACCGGCACATCGTCACCATCGAGGAGCCCATCGAGTTCGTGCACCGCAACAAGCGTTGCATCATCACCCAGCGCGAGGTGCCCGAGCACGCCGCGAGTTTCCCTTCCGGCCTGAAGGCGGCGTTGCGCGAGGACGCCGACATCGTGCTCGTCGGCGAGATGCGCGACCTGGAAACCATCTCCCTCGCGCTCACGGCCGCCGAGACCGGGTTGCTGGTATTCGGCACGCTGCACACCAACAACGCGCGCAAAACCGTGGACCGCATGATTGACGTTTTCCCCTCCGACCAGCAGGGCCAGGTTCGCACCATGCTGGCCTCCTCCCTGCGCGGGGTCATCGCGCAGTTGCTCCTGAAAAAAGCCGACGGCGGCGGGCGCGTGGCCGTTAACGAGGTTCTCGTCGTCAACCCGGCCGTGAGCGCCATCATCCGCGAGGGCGCCACGCAGAAGCTCGAGGATGTGATCGTCGGCGGTAAGAGTCAGGGGATGCAGTTCATGGACGACGCCATCTGGGACGTGCTGCGGATGGGCACGGTCGCGCCGAAGGAGGCTTACATGAAGAGCATCGACAAGAACCGTTTCCGTAACTTCTTGCCGCCCGAAGACGTGGGGCTCTGAGAAGTGGGAAGCGGGAAGGCGGAGGTGGGAAGTTCCGGAATTTCCGTTGCCCGTCCCACTTCTCACCTCCGCCTTCTCGCTTCCCACTTTTCCCGCATGGCCAAGCTCAAGTCGTTGAAGGAGACCCCCTGGACCCGCCTGCGGGCGTTCCTGCGGGGCCTGCTGCTCTACAACACCGTGTATTGGCGCCGCGCGTCGGACGGGGTGGACCGGAGCGCGTCGCGCGTGGGCAAGGCGGAACGGGCGAAGTCCCGGCCCCAGGTGAACCCGGAGCTCCTGCGGCCCCGCGCCCGGCCCGGCGGCGAAACCCCAAGGCCGGGCGCGGGGGGGAGCCCGGACGCAGCGGCCGGCCCCACCGGGTCGAACGTGCCCTCGCCGGCACGGTTGGCCGTGCCCGCGATAGGAGAGGGATGGTTTGGCATCCACCACCCGGACGCGGCCGATGACGACGGGCAACGCGGGACGCACGCCCGCCGCAAGCGGCGGGTGGTGCGCCGGCGGGAACTGCGGGATAAGGCCGTGGACCCCGGCCGGGTCCTGCGGAACCGAGGAGACGCCAGGCCGAAGCGTCCCCTGCCGGGTTGGCTGCGGTGGCTGATCGGGTGGCACCGCTGATACCCGTCGGACCCCGCGCGCACACAGATTTTTACTTGGCGGGGCGCTGGATTTCCGTTTACAACCCCCGCCGTGCCTGACGGACCGTTCCCCGCCTCCCCGCTCCAGCCACCACTTTACGGTGGGGTGCCGCCCGCACCCTCCCCGGCGACCCCCAACCCCTGATGCGGGAGTCCGGGGCGGAGAACCACGCGCGCGGTCGGGGCGGACGACCCTCGCCTTCGCCGCGCTCGTGGCGGGGGCGGGGGCGGGCGTGGCGCTCCTCTCCCGGTTCGACCCGCGCACCGCCGCGGGGTTCTTCCCGCCCTGCGTGTTTCACCGACTCACGGGCCTGCACTGCCCCGGCTGCGGTTCGACCCGCGCCCTGCACGCCCTGGTTCACGGCGACCTG
>CAXTFX010000434.1:0-4218 GCA_964243185.1 uncultured Chthoniobacterales bacterium | reverse complement strand
AGGGCGTTGACGCACTTGGCGCCGACGCCGTGCAGGCCGCCGGAGTATTTGTAGGCGCCCTGGCCGAACTTGCCGCCGGCGTGCAGGTTGGTCAGCACCAGCTCGATGGCCGGGATGCCGAACTTCGGGTGAACGTCCACCGGGATGCCGCGGCCGTTGTCCCGGATGGAGCACGAACCGTCCACGTGGATGGTGACGTCAATCTTCGTGCAATGACCCGCGAGGTGCTCGTCAATGGAGTTGTCCAGGACCTCGAAAACGCAGTGGTGCAGCCCCCGCTCGTCCGTCGGCCCGATATACATTCCCGGCCGCTGGCGCACGCCGGCCAGACCCTCCAGCTTGTCAATCTGGGCAGAGGTGTATTCGCCCGCGCGGAGGACGTGATCGAGGTTCGGGGCGCCGTCAGGGTTCACCTCCACGTCGAGGGAGGAAACGCCGTGGGAAGGGTCGGGGACGAGGGTTTCAGACATAGGTTAGAGCGGAGGCAACGCCGCACCTCCGGGCGCGGAATTTTCAACGTGGCTAACTTTAGTCCGAAGCCGCTCCCCGGACAAGCGTTTTGTTGGCCCGGAGAGCCACGTTTTCCTACCGCCCGTAGCACCCGCGGGACGCTACAAAACTACCGATGGTAGTTTCCGCCCGGTTCAAGCAATCACCTTCAAGGCCCGGGGCAGGATCTCCAGGTCCAGGGGCACGACGCCGATGGGGTGCCCATCCACGTGGCAGTCCAGCGGGGTGCGGCAGGACAGGCGCAGGCGGGCCGCGCGGAAGGTGTCCACCTTGGGCGTGTAGCGCCGCCCCCCGCGCGAGATGGACACGAAGTGCCGGATCAGCTCCAGTTTGCTGAAGCGGCGGAACACGCTCACCGTGAACAGCCCGTCGTCCAGCACGGCCCCGGGTGCGACCGTGAAGCCGCTGCCGTAGTGCGAGCCGTTGGCGGCGACGACCATGAAGGCGCTCAGGTCGAACTCCCGCTGGCCCTCCGCCTGCGTGAGCCGCCGGCCGAGCCGGCGCCGCGGCACCGGGACGGGGCCGCCGGGCCGGGAGGGGGTCAACGGGGCGACGTAGGCCTCCGCCAACGCCCGGTCCAGCGAGAAGCGCACCCGCACGGGCTTGAACTGCCACAGGAGCCGGAGGACCCGCCAGAGCGGGAGCGGGCTATACCAGCGCGTATCTTTGAGTTCTTCGCCAAGGGGAAACAGCGGCGCGTCCAGCCCGACGCCGGCGGCCTCGAAGAACAGGTGTTCCCCGTTCGCCCGGCCGACGTCAATGCGCCGGACCCGGCCGCGGGCCAGCACAGCACAGGCCGCGCGCGTGTCGTTGGCCGGCAGCCCGAGGGCGCGGGAAACGTTGTTGAAGGTTCCCTGCGCGAGGATGCCCAGACAGGCCTGCGTGCCCACGAGCCCCTTGGCGACCTCGGCGACCGTGCCATCCCCGCCCGCGGCGATGACGAGGTCAAACCGGCCGCTCTCCGCCGCGCGCCGGGCCACGCCGGTGGCGGATTCGTCGGCCTTGGTTTCGATCATCTCCGCCCAGATGCCCACCTCCCGCAGGGCGGACCAGACCTCCGCGGAATGCCCCGCCCCCCCGGAAGCGGGGTTGAAGATCAGGCAGGCGCGGCGCTTGGCCTCGGCCGGCAGCCGCTCGTTCAGCGCGTCCTCGCCGGGGGTGACATCATCGGCGGCGGCGGCGAGGACGGGCGGCATGGGCGGGAACTGTCGGCGGAAACGGGGTTTTGTCGATGGGCGGAGCCTGGTCGGGCTGCAATCGTTCTTCCACCCCTTCGCACACCGAGTGCAGCAACAGCTTATGCGCTTCCTGGATGCGTGCCGTCGGCATAGTTTCCGGGCCGGGAACGAGGATCTCCACCGTCGCCAGCCCCCGGCACGCGCCCCCGCCCCGGCCGAGGAAGGCTAGGCTGGCCACCCCCCGTTCCGCGGCGGCCTGGAGGGCGCGCCGGATGTTCGGGCTCTTCCCGCTGGTGGTCAGGACGATGAGCACGTCACCGGGTTGCCCGAAGGCCCGCACCTGCCGGGCGAACAGCTCCTCGAAGTGGTAGTCGTTGACGATGGCCGTGAGGTCGCCCCCGCTGGCGTTCAGGCACACGGCCGGGTAAGGCTGCCGGTCGGCCACGAACCGGCACACGAACTCCGTGGCCAGGTGCATGGCGTCGCCCGCGCTGCCGCCGTTGCCGCAGACGAGAAGCTTGCCCCCGGCGTTCAGGGCGTCGGCGAGGAGGGTCACGGCGCGGGCGAAGGGTTCGTCCAGCGTCGCCGGCAGCGCGCGGAGGAGGTCCGCGGTGTCGGCGGCATTGCGTTCCAGGAGGGAGGCGGGCATAGATGGAAAACGAAGGGGTCGCGCAAGGCGCGGGTTGCCTCTACTTCAACCTTCCGGCCGCTTCCTTCACCCATCTTTTCTCGCATGTCCGCCGCCACCGACCCCGCCCTCTCCGTCCAGCTCTACTCCCTGCGCCGCGAAACGGCCGGGGACCCCGCCGCCACCCTGCGGGACGTGCCCGGCCTGGGCTTCGACGGCGTGGAGATGGCCGGGGACTACGGCTGGGGCGCGGACCGGTGGCGCGACCTGCTGGCGGAGACCGGCTTGCGGGTCGTCGGGGCGCACGTCGGGCTGGAGGCGTTGGAACGGGACCTCGCCGCGCTGACCGTCTTTCACCGCGCCGTGGGCAACCGCCGGCTCGTCGTGCCCTCCGTGCCGGAACACCTCCAGAGCGCGGACGGCTACCGCGAGGCCGCCCGCCGGCTCAACCGGCTCGGGCTGCGCGCGGCGGACGAGGGGTTCCTCCTGGCCTACCACAACCACGCCTTCGAGTTTACGCCCCTCATCGGGGTCGCCGACGTGGGCATGGACCTCCTGCTGCGGGAAACGGACCCCGGGGCGGTGCGCTTTGAGGTGGACACCTACTGGGTCGAGCGCGGCGGGCGCGACGCCGTGGCGTTCCTCCAACAACACGCCGCGCGGGTCGGGCTCGTCCACGCCAAGGACCTGCGTCGCGACGACGGGGCGGACGTGCCCCTGGGAGAGGGCGTGGTGGACTTCGCCGCCGTGGTCCCGCTGGCGCGCGCCGGCGGCTGGCCGGTGGTCGTCGAGTGCGAGGGGGAGGACGCGCCGGCCGTGCTCCGCCAGGGCGCGGCGCACCTGCGCAGCCTGCTTGGGGGAGAACTCCGCACGGGGCTTGCCCCCGCGCGCCCGGTGGGGCTAACCTCGCCCCGATGGACCCCGCCACGGAAATAGGACCGGCGTCGGAGGGGACGACCGAGGTCTTCCAGCACTACCGCGTCGAGCGCCGCCCGGACGGGCGCCTGTGGGAGCTGGGGCGCGGGGCGATGGGCATCACGTATAAGGCCCTCGACACCAACCTGCGCGCGCCCGTTGCCCTGAAGCTCATCCGCGGCTCGCTCCTGCCCGACGCCCGCGCGCGGGAGCGGTTCCTGAGGGAAGCCCGGGCGGCGGCGCAACTCCGGCACTCCCACGTCGCCACCGTCTATCACCTGGGCGAGGAGGCCGGGGCGTGCTTTTACACGATGGAGTTCCTCGACGGGGAAACCGCCGAGCAGCTCGTCCGCCGCGCCGGCCCGCTGGACACGGTGACGGCCCTGCGGATGGCCCAGCAGGTCGCCCGCGCCCTCCAGGCGGCCCACGGCCGGGGAATGCTCCACCGCGACCTCAAGCCGTCCAACCTGATGGTGTTGCACGAGGAGGGCGAGATTCTGGTCAAAGTCATTGACTTCGGCCTGGTGAAGAGCATCCAGGTAGCTGAGGGCGAGGCCGGGGCGGGCGCCAGCCTTTCCCAGGGGCTCTTCCAGGGCACCCCGCTCTACGCCAGCCCCGAGCAGTGCGCCCAGGACGAGGCCATTGACGGCCGCTCGGACCTGTATTCGCTGGGGGCGACGCTCTGGCACCTGCTCGCCGGCCACCCGCCGTTCCAGGGCGCGGCGCGCACCGTGGTCGCGCAACACCTCTCCAAGCCCCCGCCCTTCGAGACGCTCGTCGGGCAGCCACCGGCCGTGGTGGACCTGTTGCGCGACCTCCTGGCCAAGGACCCCGCCGCCCGGCCCCCGGACGCCGCCGCGCTGCGAACCCGTCTGCGGAACATCCTGGAAACCCTCGAAGCGCCCGCGGCCCCGGTCCCGCCCTCGTCGCGCCCGCCGCCCCCGCCGCCCCCGCCGCCCCCCGCCGTGCCCCCGCCCGCCCCGGGGC
>CAXTFX010000433.1:0-4236 GCA_964243185.1 uncultured Chthoniobacterales bacterium | reverse complement strand
GCCGTGCATCCCCGTCGAAGGCGAGTTTCAGAGCACGCTCACGCTGATGTCAGAGTCGCTGCGGAACGACGGCCGCGTCTGGGTGCCCCAGGACGCCAACGACCGGCTCAAGAACCCGGCCGACGTGCCCGAGGCGGCCCGCGATTACTATCTCGAGCGCAAGTATCCGGCCTACGGCAACCTCGCCCCGCGCGACATCTCTTCCCGCGCCGCCAAGGAAGCCTGCGACGAGGGCCGCGGGGTCGGACCGACGGGTCTGGGCGTTTATCTGGATTTTGCCGACAGCATCAAACGCCTCGGCGAGAAAACCATCCGCGAACGCTACGGTAATCTCTTCGACATCTATCAAACGATCACCGGCGAGAACGCCTACGAGCGGCCGATGCGTATCTTCCCCGCCGTGCATTACACGATGGGCGGCTTGTGGGTGGACTACAACTTGATGTCCAATCTCCCCGGCCTGCACGTCCTGGGCGAAGCCAACTTCTCCGATCACGGGGCCAACCGCCTCGGCGCCTCCGCGCTCATGCAGGGATTGGCGGACGGTTACTTCGTGCTGCCTTACACGCTCGGCGTCTATCTCAACACGCAGTTCGGCAAGAAGGTTTCCGCCGACCGGCCGGAGTTCAAGGCGGCCGAGCAGAAGGCGCGCGACCAGTTCACCAAGCTGCTCAACGTCAGAGGCAAGCGCACCGTCGCCTCGTTCCACCGCGAGCTCGGCCTGCTCATGTGGGACAAGTGCGGCATGGCCCGCGACCGCGCCGGGCTGCAACACGCCCTCCAGCGCATCCCGGCGTTACGCGAGGAGTTCTGGCAGAACGTCAACGTTCCCGGCGAGGCCGATTCGATGAACCAGTCGCTCATCTACGCCGGCCGCGTGGCGGACTTCCTGGAATTCGGCGAACTCATGTGCCGCGATGCGCTCCACCGCGAGGAAAGCTGCGGCGGCCACTTCCGCACCGAATACCAGACGGAGGAGGGTGAAGCCCTGCGGGACGACGCGCAGTTCGCCAACGTTTCGGCTTGGGAATACGGCAACGGCAGCGGGCCGAAACTGCACGTCGAGCCGTTGGAATTCGAGAAGATCAAGCTCCAACAGCGCAACTACAAATAGGCGAACATCCCCGATGAAAGAGAAGATTTATGATCTGGTTCATCGCAAGGACTTCGTGCCGTTTGCCATTCACCTGAGCGACGGGCGCGCCGTTCACGTCCCGACGCGCGACCACATTCTAGTCACCCTGAACCCTCGGGCATATATCATTGTAGAAGACGATGAGGGCCGCTCGGAAATCATTACTACCCTGCACATCAGCAGCGTCAAAACCGAGCAGGAGCAAAACGTATAACCCTGTAACATTATGCCCGCGACCCTCACCCCCCCACCCGCCGCCGCCGTGCGGCACCCCGACCAGGCCCGCGACAACGGGTTTTCCTCCAACGGTCACGGCCACGACGACGATATCCGCACCGGCCGCGAGGAGGACTTGCACGAGCGCCAGGACGTGCGCCGCTACCACCTCAAAATCTGGCGCCAGCGCAACGCCGCCAGCGAGGGGCGGATGGTGGACTACGAGGTCAAAGACGTGCCCGCCAGCGCGTCGTTCCTCGAGATGCTGGACCTCCTCAACGAGGAATTGATGGACAAGGGGGAGGAGCCCATCGCGCACGACAGCGACTGCCGGGAGGGCATTTGCGGCACCTGCTGTTTAACGATCAATGGCATCCCGCACGGCGGACAGAAAGGCTCCGCCACCTGCCAGTTGCACATGCGCTCGTTCGCCGACGACGCGACGATCTGGGTCGAGCCGTGGCGGGCGAAATCCTTCCCGATCCTGCGCGATTTGATCGTGAACCGGAAGTCGTTTGACCGCATCATCCAGGCCGGCGGCTACATCTCCGTCCGCACGGGTTCCGCGCCGGACGCTAACGCCTTGCCCGTGCCCAAGGTGGACGCGGACTTGGCGATGGACGCCTCCGCCTGCATCGGCTGCGGCGCCTGCGTGGCGGCGTGCAAGAACTCGTCGGCCATGCTGTTCACGGCCGCGAGCGTCTCGAAACTCTCGCTGCTCCCGCAAGGGCAGGCCGAGCGCAACCAGCGCGTCCTCAGCATGGTCCGGCAGATGGACGCGGAGGGATTCGGCAACTGCTCCAACCAATACGAGTGCTCCGCCGTTTGCCCAAAACAGATTGACGCCTACTTCATCGCCCGGCTGAACCGCGAATACGCCCGCGCCAGCATGGCCGAGACGTTTAACGGCAACGGGAGCGGGGAGGACTGAGCCGGATTTTGTCCGCAGATGACGCAGATTATTTTAGGGGTGGAGAGAAGGAAGGAGACAGCCGCTGCCGAAGCTTTGGGACACCTTCTGAAATAATCTGCGAATATCTGCGTAATCTGCGGACAAAACCCGCTTCGCCCCCGCGTTAGACATTGCCGGCGGGAACCGCTATTTTAGCGGCCCGTTCATGCCTGCGACGCCCGTTCTCACCACGCCAACCCGCGCCAAGGTCGGCATGATTTCCCTCGGCTGCGCCAAGAACCTCGTGGACGCCGAGATCATGCTCGGCAGCGCGCGGGCGGCGGGTTTCGACATCACGGCCTCCGCCGAGGATGCCGACGTGCTCGTGGTCAACACCTGCGCGTTCATTGACTCCGCCAAGGAGGAGAGCATCGAGGCCATCCTCCAGGCCCACCAGGAGCGCGGTCTGCGCGTCCGCCCCGGTCAGCGCTTGGTCGTCGCCGGCTGCATGGCGCAGCGTTTCTCCAAGGACCTAGCGAAAGACTTACCGGAAGTGGACGCCTTTCTCGGTCTCGACCAAGTCGCCCAGGCGGGGGACATTTTTTCCAAATTGCTCGGGGCGTCGTCCACCCTGCATCCAGCATCCAGCGTCCAGCACCCTGGCCTCACCAACGATCGCTGGGACCCGCTGGACCTCGTCACCCGCAAGCCCGTTTACATCCCGGATTACGACACGCCGCGCTTCCGGCTGACGCCCGCGCACTCGGCCTACGTCAAGATCGCCGAGGGTTGCAACCACCCGTGCTCGTTTTGCGTCATCCCCCAGATGCGCGGCCGGCACCGGTCGCGCACGATGCCCAGCGTGGCCGCCGAGGTGCGCGGGCTGGTGGCTGAGGGCGTGCGGGAGTTCAACCTGATCTCCCAGGACACGACCTACTACGGCATGGACCTGTGGACGCAACGGCCCGGCCCCAGCCAGCCGATTGACTCCGCGCGCGGGCCGACCCTGTGCGGATTATTGGACGAGATCAACGCCGTCCCCGGCGACTTTTGGGCGCGGCTGCTCTACACGCACCCGGCGCACTGGAGCGACGAGCTCATCGCTGCCATCGCCCGCAACCCGAAGGTGGCCCGCTACGTGGACATGCCGTTGCAGCACATCCACCCGGAGATGCTCCTGACGATGCGCCGGGAAACCTCCCGCGAGCACATCGAGCACCTCATCGCCCGCCTGCGCGCCGGCATCCCCGGCTTGACCCTGCGGACAACGTTTATCGTCGGTTTTCCCGGCGAGACGGAGGAGCATTTCGAGAGTCTGCTGGGGTTCATCGAAACCACCCGCTTCGAGCGGCTGGGCATTTTCACCTATTCTCAGGAAGAGGGCTCCCGCGCCGCCAGGCTCCCGGGGCAGTTGCCCGCCAAGGTCAAGCAGGCCCGTTACCGCCGGGCCATGCGGCTCCAGCAACGTATCGCCGCGGAAACGTCGGCCGCGCAGGTCGGCCGGCGCGTGCGCGTGCTGGCCGATGCCCCGCTGGTGGCCCGCGGCGAGGCCGATGCGCCCGACGTGGACGGCCGGGTTTTGCTCGACCGGCCGGTGGTCCCCGGCGCCTTCGTGGACGTGGAAATTACGGGCACGCGCGTTTACGACTTGACGGCGCGCGTTCTCCCCGCGCAAAAGCGTTGACAGTTTTTCGGCGGGCCGTAACTATCGGCGTCCTGTCGCGGAGCGGCACGGGGGGGCCATCACCCGGGTCGAGCCTCTGTTTTACGCCCGGCACCCTACCCTTCCCCAGACCATGAACGAGCCCAAGAAGGAAACCGTCCGCATCACCCTGCCGCCGCGTCCCAGCGTCAACCCCGGTGGCGCGCCGGTGATCAAGAAGGAAACGGTGCGTATCAACCTGCCTGCCCGGCCCACCCTTCGCGCCACGCAGCAGGTGGACCCGACCAAGAAGGAAACCAACCGCGTTCCCGCCGTCAAGCCGCCCACGCT
>CAXTFX010000432.1:1958-4248 GCA_964243185.1 uncultured Chthoniobacterales bacterium | reverse complement strand
GCATAGGGCGGCGCCAACCAGCGGGCGCCGGGGCGAGCGGACCCGGCGGAGGAGGGCAGCCACAAACGGGCGGAGGCGTGGCACGCCCGCAGTTAGGGAGGTTACACTACCTTGTGCAAGGGCATTTCTGAAGCCCGGGGTAACGCTCCACCCGAGGGCGAGCCGCCGGGTCCGTCCGCGGGGAACGGTTTCCCGGCCAACTCTGCCCGCCGGCTGGAACCCCTTTTTCCGGGTTCCAGCCGGGGACCGGACCGGGCGTTACTTCCCGGCGTCCGGGTCGCTGCCCCCCGCCCGCGGGAGGATCAACCGCCGACCCGGGGGGACTTCCGGGACGAACACAAGAAGGAGCAAGATAAGGATTAACATGGTTGTTTGGTGGTCTGATGGTTTAGGAAACGCGGGTTAACCGGCTGACACGACCGTCGCCCGGGACCGTTTCCAGCGGGCGCTTGCCCAGGGGTAGATCACCGCCATCGTGGCGACGACCGCGTTGGCGACGATCACCGGCAGGGCGCCGACGCTCAGGCCGTAGAGGATCCACAGCCCGGCGGCCACCGCCTGCACGCGGCGCAGGCTCGCCTGGTCCTTGCAGAGGTAGGAAGCCGCGAAGGCCGCGGTGGCAATCCAGCCGATCCATTCTTTCAGGTAGGATAGGTGCATGGTCTTGGTAATTAGGCGGCCACGACGGAGAAGCCGGCGGCGGCGGCGGCTTGAGCGGGAGCCTCGTCGTGGAAAGAGATCCAGTCGGTGCGGATCTTGTCCCAGGCGTGGAGGGTCAGGCCGTAGGAGGCAAACACCTCGCGGATCTGCGCCGAGTTCCAGCCGGCCACCTCTTCGAGGAGGGGCACGAGCACGCTCATGGCGTTGTCACCCAGGACGGTGCGTTGCGCCACGCGGCCGATGCTCTTGGTCTCCGAGACGGCGATGGTGTGCCCGTCAATGCCGTTGACGTGGTGCATGACGTGCATGTCCGAGGAGCCGTCGCCGATATAGACGGTGTAGTCAGGCCGGATGTGCAGGCGGGTTTCGAGCTCCTGGAGCACGGCTACCTTGCCGTAGCCGGCGGGCACCCGCGTGATGGCGGAAATCTCCCCGTTCGGGCCGTCGAACTCCAGCTCCGTGCCGAAGACGTTCTCCGGGGGCACGATGCCCTCCAGGGCCGATTGGACGACTACCCGCGGCGAGGCGGAGATGACGTAGAAGGAGAAGCGGCAGTCCGCGACGCCTTCCTGGAGGAACTGGGCCAGGAGGTCCACGTTCTGCTTGAGGCGCACGCGCTTGCCGACCTCGACGAGGTGCTCGCGGCGCACGCCGCGAAATTCCGGGTCGTGCCGGAGCAGGTAGGCCAGCTCGGCGCCCTGCTGGACGAGGTTGACCCGGGAGAGACCGGCCACCTTCGCCTGGAAGCTGGTGATGCCGAGCATCTCGCTCAGGACCACGCCGGAGTCGTTGAAGGAGAGCGTCTGGTCAAAGTCGCTGGCGACCAGGTAGCTCTTGACGGTGTCAGTTTGGTTTTGCATATACGAGCAACAACACTGCATTGTTGTTATAACAATAAGATCATTTGCTCTAGGAGCGAGCGTTGATTCGCAGGTTGTTGTTCCTTATAATGCCATAGTTTTAGGGCTTCTCAACCGAAAAGTTGTCTTGCCGAAGTGCCAAAGCTGTTACATACGTATCCATGCACCAAACCCTCTCCCCCAAGGACACCCCCAAATACCAACGCATCCTGGAGCAACTCCGGGACGCCATCCGCCGCGGCGAGCACCCGCCGGGCGCGCGGCTGCCGAGCGAGGCGGCCCTCACGAAGCAATTCGGCGTTTCCCGCATCACCGTGGGCCGCGCGGTCCGCGAGTTGCGCCTGCTCGGCCTGGTGGAGCGGCGCGCGGGCTCGGGCACCTTCGTGGCGCGTCCGAAGGCCGCCGCGGCCCCCCCGGCGGGCGGCGGGATGGCCGGGCAGGCGTTCGGACTCTTGATCCTGGACCTGGGGGAGACCGAGATTTTTGAGCCGATCTGCCAGGGCATGGCGGCCTCCCCGCTGGCCGAGGCGCACCCGCTGTGGTGGGGACACACCGTGTCCACCGCGGAGAACAAGGAGGAGGCCGGCTGGCTCCTGTGCCGCCAATACGTCAAACAGGGGGTGGCGGGGGTGTTCTTCGCGCCCTTTGAGCGCACGACCAGCAGCGAGCAGGTCAACCGCCGGATCGTCGCCGCCCTGGAGGAAGCGCGCATCCCCGTGGTCCTGCTGGACCGCGAATTCCTGCCCTACCCCCGACGCAGCCGGCACGAC
>CAXTFX010000432.1:0-1858 GCA_964243185.1 uncultured Chthoniobacterales bacterium | reverse complement strand
CGTGGTCCTGCTGGACCGCGAATTCCTGCCCTACCCCCGACGCAGCCGGCACGACCTGGTGGGCATTGATAACCGCCGCGCCGGGTTCCTGGCGTGCGAGCACCTGCTCGCCCAGGGCAGCCGCCGGGTCGCTTTCCTGGCTTACCCGCGCTCCGCCGCGACGGTGGACGCGCGTGCCGCCGGCTACCGCGAAGCGTTGTTTCAGGCCGGTTTGCCCGCGGAGGGCGCCCTGACCCAGCACGTTGACCCCCGGGACGAAGCCGCGGTAGGCGCGTTTTTGGAGGCCGCCCGGCCCGACGCCTTTGTCTGCGCCAACGACCGGGTGGCGGGCTACCTGATGCACACCCTGCTCGCGCTCGGCCGGCGGGTGCCCGAGGACCTGCGCCTGGTCGGCATTGACGACGTGGGCTACGCCGGCCTGCTGCCCGTCCCGCTCACCACGGTCCGCCAGCCCTGCCGGGAGATCGGCGCCGCGGCGATGATCGCGATGGTCGAGCGCGTCGCCCACCCGCAGGCCCCCACGCGGGACATCCTGCTCGACTGCCGCCTGGTGGTGCGCCAATCCTGCGGCGCCAAACGGGTTCCAAAGTCACCCCGCCAGTCAGCGGAGGAAAAGCCCGTCCGAGCCTGACTAACGCAAGGAACAAACGAGGTGGAGTCTGGCTGCCCCGGAGGCCGCGTCGGCATGAGCTCGCCATGACCCGTCCATCGGGGCGAGGACCACGTCTTCATTTACGAGCCGGACGGAAACCAGTAGGCTTCAATCTCACCCCCAACCCGTCCTCCTTCCTCCCCCCATGAACGCTGAATTCTATGCCTTTGGCGAAATCCTTTGGGATTGTCTCCCCTCCGGAAAACACGCCGGCGGCGCCCCCTTCAACGTCACCGCCCACCTCTCGCAACTCGGCGTTTCCGCCGCCCTGATCTCGGCCATCGGCAAGGACCCGCTCGGCGACGAAATTCTGAAAGTGGCCGAGGACAAGGGCGTCAACACCCAATTCGTGACTCGGGCGCGCGTCGGCCTGGCCACCGGCACCGTGCTGGTCACCCTGGACGCCAACTCCAACGCGACCTACGAGCTGGTGCAGCCGGCCGCCTGGGACGAAATCCGGGTCCCGGCGCAAGCCCTGGAAGCCGTCGCGAAGGCCCGGGCGCTGATCTACGGTTCGCTCGCCGGTCGCTCGCCCTACAACCTCGACCAGTTGAATCACCTCGCGGCCGTGAAGGGACCCGTGAAGTTCTTCGACGTTAACCTCCGTCCGCCCTTCGCGGACCCGCCGCTGGTCATTGACCTGGCGAAACGCGCCGACGTCATCAAGCTCAACGACGAGGAGGTCGGCCGGCTGGTTTCGTGGCTGCGGACCGGCGAGGCGACCCTGAACACGCCCGGCAGCGAGCCCGCCCTCGCGCAAGCCTGCGCCACGCTGGCGGAGGCCACCGACACCACGCGCGTCTGCGTCACCCGCGGCCCGCTCGGCGCAGCGCTGTGGGACCGCGGCACCCTGGTTTGCGCCCCGGCCCCGTCCGTCGTCGTCCGGGACACCGTGGGTGCGGGCGATGCGTTCATGGCGGGCCTGATGGTCGGGCTGACCCGTGGGACCGACACACGAAGAGTTTTGGAAACTGCCTGCCGCCTGGGCGGTTACGTCGCCTCTCACTTCGGGGCGACCCCCTTGCTGCCGCCGGAACTGATCCAGGAGTTCAGGCTGCCCGTCTGAGCGGGAGCGAGGGGCCGGTGCCTACCGCCCGCCGCGGCCGGGAGATGCCCGGCGGAAGGATTCCAACTTGTCACTCCCTCCCGGGCAGCGTTCTTCTCGGCGGTTTTCCCAGCGCGCCCGCCGCCCGCCCACCTATCACC
>CAXTFX010000431.1:0-4281 GCA_964243185.1 uncultured Chthoniobacterales bacterium | reverse complement strand
GCGTTGACTAATTCCGCCGGGGTGAAGGGTTTGCTTAGCGCACCCATCACGTTGGGATGCCCCGCGCCGACCGTCTGCGGGTCTACGCCCTGGCCGCAGAGGAGGATAATGGGCAGGGTGGCCGTGCCCGGGTGGTTCTCCAGCCGCCGACAGAGCGCCTCGCCGGGGGTGTCAGGCAAGGTGTAGTCAACCAGGAGGAGGTCCGGGCGCTGCTTGTCGGCCTGGTAAAAACCCTCGCCGCCACGCCGGGCGGTGAGCACCTCCAGGCCGGGCACCCGGTTCCCGAGCACGCCGACGGCGTAACGCAGGAGCATGGCGCTGTCGTCAATGATGAGCGCTTTGCGGCCGGGGGTCATGCAGGAAGGTTAATGGCAGACTCCGAGCGAACCGCGCCGGACGCTCCGGCCGGATGCGGGCAACCGGGGGCGGCCGTCGGGAAGGCGGCCGGGAGCGCTGGGGCCTGACCCGCGTTACTCCAAGCCGACCGGCCGGCGCCGCGCAAGGGAAAACCCGCTTTTGTTCGCCGACCGCCCTCCCCGTGACCGCCCGCTCAGGCCGGGCGCAGGGTCAGGAGCGCCACCTCCGGCGGGCAACCCAGGCGCAGCGGCGGCCCGATGGTGCCGACCCCGCGCGTGACGAAAACCTGGTGGCCACCCGGTCCCCGGCAGAACCCGCGCAGGTATTTCTGCCCGTAACGCGAGGGCACCCGCGGCGCCCAGCCCAGGCCGGGAACGACGATCTGCCCGCCGTGCGTGTGGCCGCTCAGGACCAGGCCCACGCGGGGATCGGACAGGCTTTCCACGAGGTCCGGGTTGTGCTGGAGCAGGAGCACGGCGTCGCCGTCCCGCGCGTCGCCGAGGGCGGCGTTCACGTCCGGCCGGCCCGTCCAGAAATCCTCCGTGCCCGCCAGCCGCAGGCGGGCGCCGGCGCCGGCTTCCAGCCACACGCCCCGGTTGCGTAACTCCGGGATCCCGTTCTCCGCCAAGGCCGCGCGGATCGCCCCGACGTGGATGCCCCAGCCGTCGTGGTTCCCCAGGACGGCGAACACGCCCCGCGGCGCGCGGAGCGCCCCGAGCGCGCCGATGCCGGGGCGCACGTAGGGCAGGCTGGAGGGGCTCTCGTCGTCCCACGTGCGGAGGACGTAATCGCCGCCCAGCAGAATGACATCTGGGCGGAGGGCGTTGGTCATGGCTACGACCCGTTCGAGGTAGGGCAGGGAAACATGGGCGGAATGGTGCGTGTCCGCCAGGAACGCGACCCGCAGGCCCGCGAAGGCCGCCGGCAGGTGCGGCACGGGGGCGTCCACGGGCAGGACGCGGCACCCGTGCGCCTCCAGCCAGCCGGCGCCCGCGCTCGCGGCGGCCCCGACGGCAAGGGCGCCAGCCAGATTTCCCAGGAAACGACGGCGGCTGGGGCCCGGGCGTGGCGTCGGGTCGAGCATCCCACCGGCGTGATCCACCCGCGGCAATTCGGAGAGCAGGCGGCTCATGCGTGACTGACGCGGGGAGCACGACGCAGGCCGGCGGCGATCCCCTCCAGCCGCGCCCGGACGGCTGCGACGGTTTCCGGCAGGGTGGAAGTTCCCGCCGTCAGCCCGACGCGCTCGCCGGCCCGGAACCAGTCCGCGGGTAGTTCCTCCGGCCGCTCGACCTGCACGACCCGCCGGCCGGCCGTCTCCGCCGCGAGGGCGAGCTGGCGGGTGTTGTGGCTGTTGCGCCCGCCGACGACCACCACGGCGTCCACGGCGGCCAGCAGGGCGCGCAGGGCGTTCTGGCGGTCCTTGGTCGGCTGGCAAACGGTGTCCCGAAAGCGGACCTCCGCCCCCGGCCGGGCGCGGCGGACGGCGGCGAGCAGGACCGCGACCCGGTCGGGCGGCTGCGTGGTCTGGGCCACGACGCCCAGCCGGGGGGCGTCGGCCGCCGACGGCAGCGCGTCGGCGTCCGCCTCCTCCTGCACCACGCTGGCGCCGGGGAAGTCGCCCGTCAGCCCGCGGACCTCCGCGTGCCCGTGCCGGCCGATGACGACGGGGTGGGCGCCCGCGGCGACGAGTCCCGCCAGGGCCCGGTGAGCGCGGTGGACCAGCGGGCAGGTGGCGTCCGACACGGTGAACCCGGCCGCGGCCCAGGCCCGGCGCCGCTCGTCGGCCGCGCCATGGGCGGTGATGAGGACCGGGGCGCCGGCGGGGGCGCTCCCGAGGTCGTCCAGGGCGGCCTCCCGCGCGCCGAGGGCCGCCAGCCGCTCGCGGGCGACGGGGTTGTGGACGAGCTCGCCGAGGATGGTTAGCGGGGCGGCCCCGGCGAGGGTTTCGGCCTGCGCGAGGGCGTCGCGGACGCCGAAGCAGAGGCCGTGGTGTTGGGCAACGTGGATGGTCATGAGGTGGGTCGCGGAGAGAGTTAACTTTGCGTGACAAAGTGTTTGCCGAAATTTTTTTAGCCGTCCGCCCCGCCCCCGCCGGCCCGGACGATCTGGGCGAGGACGGAGACGTAGTTGGCGAAGGCGCGCCGGCCGCGCTCGGTCAGACCGTAGGAGGTCGTCGGGCGGTCGAGCACCTCCTTGGTCACGGCGACCAGCCCGGCGGCGTGAAGGGTGCGGAGGTGACTGAGGAGATTGCCGTCGGACAGGCGCAGCTCGGTTTTCAGGTCGGCGAACGTCCAGCGGGGGCGCGTGGCCAGGAGCGTCATGATCCCGAGCCGGCCGCGCTCGTGGATGACGCGGTCGAGCTTGTCGAAGTCAACGACTTTGGCGCTGCTCATCGGGTCAGATCAGCGGGGGCACGGCCGTTCCCGACGAAGCGGTGGAGGACGACACCAGAGGCCGGCGCTCGACGGCTTCCAGCGTCGGCGCGCGCCGGGGCCAGACGCACAGGGCATAGACGACGTGGTAGCCGCCGAAGGTTGCCCCCATCAGGGCCGGGGCGTAGAGGGCGGTGGGCGTCGGCAGGTCAAAGCTGGGCAGCAGGCCCTGGTAGAGCAGATACGTGAGCGCGGTCAACCCGGTCAGCAGGAACGCCCAGCCGAGGGCAACGAGCGAGCGCGGGGCGAAGGGCAGCGTCGCCAACAGCCCCAGGCCGTAGAAGATGACCCAGAACAGCGCCGGCAGGAGCGGCAGCCCGGAGGAGAGCGTCAACGTCCAGCCGACGGTCGCGCCGGCCAGCAGCGCGGGGGCGATGGCGGCGAGAGCCAGCTTCATCGCCGGGGAGACCAGCGGTTCGCCCCGCTGCCGGGCGCCGCGCCAGATGAACACGGCGTTGGCCGCCGCGGTGAGCGTGAAAACGACTCCCCAGGCCAGGACGAACCCGGCGGCGTTGGCGCGACCGGGCGCGGCCCCCTGCGGACCCCGCAGCGCGAGGAGTTGCCCGGCGGCGGTGCCGAGCGAGAGCAGGCCGCCGAAGAGGGCCGTGGGCGCGGAGATGGCCCGGTAATACGTCCCTCGCTCCATGAGTTGACGGATGGCGCGGAGGTGCGCCTGGGCGTCGAGGTCGTTCATGCGGTCGGAGAGGCTTTGTAGCGCAAAGTAGCCGGCGCGCAAGCGGTTTTTCGGCGGCCCGGGCGGGTCATCTCCGAACCGCCGCTCACCGGCTCGGAGCCTTCTCCTCCCGCCCGCGCAGCTTGAAGAACACCGGCAGGCCCACATACGGCTCCGTCTCGCGCAGGCAGTTCTCCAGGTAACGGCGGTAGGCGTCGCCCATCAGCGCGCGGTCGTTGACGAAGAGCAGGAACGCCGGCGGCGCGATGGCCGGCGCGGGGCGTTGAGCCAGCCGGGCGGCGCGGGGGGAGAAGCGTTTCTTGCGGACCGGCACCTCGGGTTCGCCGGGTTCCGGCCCGTCCGCGTCGGCGTCGGCCGGCATCTCCGCGTCGTCCGGCGTGGCCCCGGCGACCTGCGTGGCGTAGAGCAGCTTCAGGCGGTGGTTGGCGTGCATCGGCGGGGGCTGGCGCTCGAAGGCATCGCGCAGCAGGCGGTTCAGCGGGCCGGTGCCCACGCGCGCGGCGGCCCCGCGGCGAACTTTCTCCACGACCTTGAAGAGGCGCTCGACCTCCTCGCCGTTGAGGGCGCTGCCGGCCACGAACGGGGCGTAGGGCAGGAAGACCAGCTCGGCGCGGGCGTGGTTCAGCCACTCTTCGCGGTGGGTGCGCTGCCCGGTCCGCTCGTCGCCGGCGTCGTCGGCGAGCAGGTCCCACTTGTTGACGGCGACGACGCAGGGTTTACCCGCCTCCTGGATGAGCCCGGCGATCTGGCGGTCCTGCTGGGTGACGCCCTGGCTGGCGTCGAGGACCAGGATGC
>CAXTFX010000430.1:0-4283 GCA_964243185.1 uncultured Chthoniobacterales bacterium | reverse complement strand
CGAACAGCGCGGCCTCGCTGCCGCCGGTGCCGGCGCGGATTTCCACGATGGCGTCCCGCGTGTCGTTCTCGTCCGGCGGCAGGAGGGCGGCCTGGACCTCGCGTTCCAGCGTGGTGAGCCGCGTTTCGAGCGCGGGGATCTCCTCGGCGGCGAGGGCAGCCATCTCGGCGTCGTCCGCCGCGGCGAGTTCCCGGTTGTCGGCGAGGTCCGCGCGGGTCTTGGTCAACTCGGCCCAGAGTTCCGCGAGCCGTTTCAGACCCGAGTGCTCGCGCAGCAGGGGGCGGGTGCGGGTGACGGGTTGGTCGAAGAAGTCCGGCGCGGCCAGGACGTCGTCCAACTCGCGCAGGCGGACGAGGCGGGGTTCGAGCAACGTGGAAAGGTCCATACGGGGGGAAAGAAGTGCCCGCGGAACACGCGGAACACGCGGAAAAAGGAAGGAGGGTGACGACGGGTGAAGGTGCTTTCAGGTCTGATCCTCTGCCTTCCGCGGGTTCGGCGGGTTCCGCCGGGCCGGTTAGTTCGGCAAACAAAAGCGGTGAAAGCACCCGGCGTGGGCACCTTCACCGCTGACAGGTTTAGGGTTGGCGAAGCTAGGACTGGGGCGCGGCGCCGGGCTTGCCGGGGCGGCGGGCCACGGTGCCGAAGCGACGGGTGAACTTTTCGATGCGCCCAGCCGTGTCAATGAATTTCTGCTGGCCGGTGAAGAACGGGTGGCAGGCGGCGCAGATGCCGATGCGCAGGTCCTTGCGGGTGGAACCGACGTGGTAGTTCGCGCCGCAGGCGCAGGCGATGGTCGTCGGCTGGTAGTTGGGGTGAATGTTGTCTTGCATGGGCGTCCGGCGGTAAAAGCGGGTCGGCAATCTAGGCGGCGGGGGCCGTTTGTGCAAGCGGCGCCGGCCGGCGCGGGCCCGCGGACCGTTTCCCTCTCGAACCCCCTCCCCCGATGACCGACCCTGACGTCACCCCCTCCCCCGCCGTTGCTGACCCCGATTCGTTGCGTGTCCTCGCCGTTGATATCGGCGGCTCCGGCTTCAAGGCCGCCGTGCTGGACCACGACGGCAAGATGCTCTCCGAGCGCGCCCGCATCAAGACGCCCCACCCGTGCCCGCCGGAGGCACTGGTCGGCGGCATCGAGCAAGTCGTCAAACAGCTCGGGCGCGACGACTACCGGGCGGTGTCCATCGGCTTCCCGGGCGTCGTGCGGCGGGGGAAAATCATCACGGCGCCAAACCTGGGCACCAAGGAGCTGGCCGGCTTCGACCTCGCCGGGGCCGTCTCGCAGCGGCTCGGTCAGCCCGTGCGCGTGCTCAACGACGCGGACATGCAGGGGCTCGGCTCCATCGAGGGGCACGGCGTCGAGATGGTAATCACCCTCGGCACGGGTTTCGGCAGCGCCCTGTTCGCGGACGGCCGATTGGCGCCGCACCTGGAGATCTCCCACATCCCGCTGGCCAAGGGCGAAGACTACGACCAGCGGTTGGGCAACGCGACGCTGGAACGCATCGGCAAGGAGAAGTGGAACCGGCGCGTGCGTAAGGTGATAGACATCATGCGCACGTTGACGAACTTCGACCGGCTCTACATCGGCGGGGGCAACGCGAAGGTTATCCACTTCACCCTGCCCGACGACGTGCGCCTGGCCCCGAACGAAAACGGCCTGCGCGGGGGCGCGTGGCTGTGGCGGCAAACGGTTGGGGCCGACGGCGGGGTCCCGTCGGGGGGCGACATCGAGAAGCCGACCAGCGAGGAGCGGGCGGTGCAGCCGTAAAGCCCGCGGGGCCGGGTTCAGTCCGTCACCGTCACCGTCACCGTCGCGGCGTTCGGGTCCACGGTGTAGCCGGCGCCGGGTGCCAGCGTGACCGCCACCGGGCCGTTGCCCCCGCCGGGCAGGGGAACCGCCTTGAGCCTGGCCCTGGTCCCGCCCGCGCCGAGGGAGACCGCGCCGGGGAGCGCCTGGTAATCCGCGCCGCCGGTGGCCGAGCCGCCGACGGCGTAACCCACCGTCGTGTCCGCGGACAACGGTTCGCTGAGAACGAGCGCGATCTTGGCGCTGGTGGGGGCGCCGTGGCTGGCGGTGGCGACCTGGACCCGCAGGCCCGCCGTCGGCCCGGCGACCGGGGCGCGCACGGGTCCCGGTGGGGGCGGCAGCGGCGCGGCGGGGTCCAGGCTCGTCACCGTGTAGGCGAAGCGGCGGGGCTGGCCGGCGACGCGGACGTTGTCCACCGTCACCGCGTAGGTCTCATCCGCCGAGTGGTTAACATTGTTCCCCTGCGGTTCCCAGACCAGGGTGTTGTCGCCGACGAGGTTCAGGTTGCCGTTGACCAGGCTCTGGAACGCCGGCGGGAGGACGGCCACGGGCAGGCTGTTCCCGTCCTTGGTCATGGCGACCGTGGCGTTGGTGAAATCCGCGTTCGGGTAGGAGAACGACCAGCGCCGGAAGACGAGCGGGGCGGGCACGAAACCGGCCGGGGGCCACGCGGTCCACTCCGGGGTGCCGGCGGGCCGCTCGCCGAAGGGGCCGAGGACCCAGATCGCGGCGGCGCCCCAGGAGCGCGTGTCGAGGGCGGGCACGCTGCCGCTGGCCATCGTGGTCTGCGCCGGGTAGAGCAGCCAGCGGCGGTGGCCGACGTAGGTGTTGTTCGCCTCGTTATCCGCGATGAAGGCCGTCACGGCGTCGGGTCCCTCGTCGGCCGGGCCGCTCTCGCAACGGATGTCCGCGCCGCCGGCGGCCCGGGCGGCGTCGGGCGTCCACCACTTCCAATCGGCGGGCGGGGAGTGGGAAAGGTTGTGCTGGGCGGCGAACATCAGCGCGGCCTGCTGGCAGGTGGCGTTGCCCGCGGCGGAGAAGACGACGTCGCCCGACAGCCCGGCCATGCGGCGGAAGTAGTTGATGCGCTGGAGCGTGAGCGCGCGGTAGGCTTCCGCCACGTCGCCGGGATCGCCGCTGGCGAGGCTGCCCGTCCAGGCCATCGGCACACGGGCGGGGTCGCCGTAGTAGGTGTTGAACAGGTCCACCACCTCGCGGCGGCTGGCGGGGTCCACGGCGGGAACGGGCGCCGGCGACTGGGCCACGGCACCGATGGCGGGCCCGAGCAGGGCGCCGGCGGAACCGAGGAGCAGGGAGAGAAGAAGGGGCCGGAAGGGGAAGGACCGGGGCGGCATATTAGAAGGGCCGAATTGACGGCGCGCAGAATGGGTGAAATGCCTACTCGTTACAAGCAACAATCATGCCTTTTTTGCCTTACGTTGTAGGACCGAGATTGATGGTTCACCCACGGCGCCACCCCGAGCAAGAAAGTGACCGATCGGACTGCGGCTCAACCGAATCCGACGTGCGCCGTGTCGTCACACGGGCCGGCGTCATCCCGCCCCGCGGGGTGCGGACCACGGCCCCCGCGGGTGACGGACCCCGCCTCCTGGCACGGGCCGTTCCCCGAGCTAACTTCGGAGTTCCCACCTGTTGACGACCCGACGCGCGCCCACCGCGCTCCTGCCCGTGATGACGCTTTTCCGGTCCCTCCCGCTCCTCGCCCTGGCGCTGCTCTCCGCCGGTCCGGCCGCCTGCTCCCGCGCCCCGCGCAACGCCTACGAGGCCAGGGAGATGCTGCCGCGCGCCTTCGCCGGCAAAGTTTCCGAAGGCGAACGCGGTCCGGCGCGCACGGTGCGGCTGCCGACGGACGCGCTCCGGGTGCGCGACGAGCGCACCCTGGAGTTCGACTCCGTGCGCTTCCTGCTCCTCAACCCGTTGGACGACAACATCCTGCTGGACGAAACCGTCCCGGCGCGCGGCACCGTGACGATCCCGGGCGGGGAGATCAGGCTGGAGGGCGACGCGGCGGGGGGGACGGCATCGTCCCCGCCAGTGACCGGCTTCACCGGCCGCCTGGCCGACGACTGCCAAAGCGCGGAAGCCTCCTGGCGGACGGAGGGAGGGAGGACGACGCTGCGGCTGAAAGCGGTAAAGTAACGCGCCATGCGCCAGCACACCGTCCTCATCGTTGACGACGAAAAACACACCCGCGACGGGCTGCGCCGCTCGCTGGAAGACGATTTCGAGGTCTATGTCGCCGGGGACATCGCCAGCGCCCTGGACCTGCTCACGGGGGAGACCATTGATCTGCTCCTGACCGACCTGCGGCTGGGCGGGGAGGACGGGATGGCGCTCATTGACCGCGCCCTCAAGCTGCCGCGCCCGCCCGTCTGCATCATGATGACGGCCTACGGCTCGGTGGACACCGCCGTGGAGGCGATGAAGCGCGGGGCCTACGACTTCGTCACCAAAC
>CAXTFX010000429.1:0-4290 GCA_964243185.1 uncultured Chthoniobacterales bacterium | reverse complement strand
GTCCGCCTCACCCCCGACCGCCGGGAACTGCGTGCGGACGGGAGCGACCTGTCGTTTGTCACCGTCGCCATCACCGACGCCGACGGGGCCACCGTGCCGCGCGCGGCGGACCGGGTGCGGTTCGCCCTCCACGGCCCCGGCGACATCGTCGCGGTGGACAACGGCGACGCCACGGACCACGAACCGTTTCAGGCCACCGACCGGCGGGCGTTCAACGGCCTCTGCCTGGTGATCGTCCGCACTCGCCGGGGCGAAGCGGGCGAGATCACGCTCGAGGCGCGCGCCGAGGGCCTGGCGCCGGCACGGATCACCCTGGGAGCGTCGTCAGGCGGCGCCGGCCGTTGAGGGGGCCGGTGTGCTCCGAGGCTGCGCGCACCATCGTGCGGACCCTGGCTTCCACGCTGACGCTGCTCGTCGCGTTTGACGAGGAGGGCAACGCGCTCCCGGTCGTGTCGGTCTTCGACCAGTGGACCCGCGGGAAATCGCCGCGTCCGAAGCCCAAACCCACGCCGGCGCAGAATTGAAGACTCCCGGGTTGAACGAACGACGGACGCCCCGTGAACTCCCGTCGAAGTGCGCGAACGCGAGTTGTTCCACCGCGTCGCCACCGACTTCGGCGGCGGGGCGGAACGCCGGCGGACCACCGACGAGCTGCTCGCGCGGGCCGCGCGGGAAAACACGCTGTCGCCCGCGCTGTTGGAGAAAATTTACGACGGCAGCCGCTACGTCATCCTCAGCGCCAGCGGCGGGGAGCGACCGCCGAATTTGCAGGGCCTCTGGACCGGCACCTGGCAGCCCGCGTGGTCGGGGGATTACACGCTGGACACGAACCTCCAGCTCGCCATCGCGCACCTCTTGAGCGCCGGCACGCCGGAACTGTTGCGCGGCTACTTCGACCTGATCGAAGCCTCCCTCCCCGCCTGGCGGCTCAACGGGAAGAACCTCTACGGCGCGCGCGGCATCCGCGCCCCGTTGCGCGAGTCCAACGACGGCAAGGAAACCCACTGGAGCGAGCGTTTTCACGGCCTGTTCTGGAACCCTGGCGCCGGCTGGCTCGCGCACTGGCACTACGATTACTGCCTCCACGCCGGCGACCGCAACTTCCTCGCCCGGCGCGCCGTGCCCTTCATGCGGGAAGCCACGCTGTTCTACGAGGATTTCCTGTTCGAGGACGAAGGCGGCAAACTGCGTTTCAGCCCCTCCATGTCGGCGGAAAACGGCGACGGCGACAACGCCACGCAGGATATCGCCGTCGCCAAAGAATTGTTCACCAACCTGATCGCGGCGTGCGAGGAACTGGGTGTCGAGCCGGCGAGCCTCCCGCGGTGGCGGGCGATGCTCGCGGCGATGCCGCCGTATCTCGTCCTGCCCAACGGCGAGCTACAGGAATGGGCCACGCCCGGCGCGCCAAACCAGAACGATCACCGGCACCTGTCGCACCTGTATCCCCTGTTCCAGAGCGGGGAATTCGACCCGCGGCGCACGCCGGAGCTGTGGCGTGCGGCGGAGACGGCCTACCTCGCCCGGCTCAACGGGTGGTTCCGCAACCCGGAGAACACCGGCGCGAGGAAGGGCAACGAAACCACCTCGCACGGACGGATGCACCTCGCGCTCTGCGCCGCCCGGCTCGGGCGTGGTGAGGAAGTCTGGGAACTGCTCACCCGCATGGCCGCGGGCGGTTCGATCTACCCGAGTATGGCCAGTGCCCATTACGAGCGGGGCAAGGTGTTCAACATGGACGCCAACGGCGCGATGCCGGAGGTCATCAACGGTTGTCTGCTGCAATCGCGGGTTGGAGAGGTCGAGCTGCTCCCGGCCCTGCCGGGCGCCCTGCCGCGGGGTGAAATTCGCGGGCTGCGCGCGCGCGGGCAGATCACGGTGAACCGGCTGCGGTGGGAACCCGGCGCCGTCGGGATCGAACTCGTTTCCGGCCCGGACCAGACGCTTCTCCTCTCGCTCCCGAGGGCGGCGGAACTCCGCCGCGTCGAAGTCATCCGTGGCGAGGCCGAAGTGACCCCGGCCGCGGCGAACGCCCGCCGCGTGACGTTGCGCGCCGGCCAACCCGTCACCCTCGGCATCCAGTTCAAATGACGACCCGCCCTCCTGGTGCCCGCCCACGGCGTGTTGAAAGTGCGGTTCGTGGCCCGGGAAAACGCCCGCACGACTCCTGTCGGCGGCGCACGGTTGCTGAGAAGGTAGCCGCGTGCTCCCTGGACGGTGCGAGCGAGGCGGCTTCGCCCCTCCCGGCGGGGTTCCCGCGGCTCGGACCTGGATCGTCCGCGCTCTAACCGGGTTGGCTTTGCCCGTAGTAGGCCCCGGCGCCGTGTTTGCGGAGGAAATGCTTGTCGAGCAACGCTTGCGGAACGGACTCCACCGCGGGGTTCAACTGCACCGCCTTCATCGCCATCTCGGCGACGATCTCCAGGGCGAATGCGTTCTCGACCGCCTTCTGCCCGCTCGGCCCCCAGGCGAACGGGCCGTGGCTGGAAACCAGGACGGCGCAGACTTGCGTCGGATCGAGGTCCCGGAAGCGCTCGACGATGACGTTGCCCGTTTCCCATTCGTAGGCCGTCTGGATTTCCGGCTCGGTCATGGGCCGCGTGACCGGCACTTCGCCGTAGAAATAATCGGCGTGGGTGGTGCCGAGACAGGGGATGGCGCGCTTGGCCTGGGCGAAGGCCACGGCGTGGCGCGAGTGCGTGTGGACGACCGCGCGAATCCCCGCAAACGCCTGGAACAGACGGCGGTGCGTGGGCGTATCGGAAGACGGGCGCAGGCTGCCCTCCACCGTCCGCCCCTCGAAGCTGACGACCACCATCTCGTCCGCCCGCATCGTGGGGTAATCAACGCCGCTCGGCTTGATCGCAAAGACCCCGCGCGCCGGGTCGGCCACGCTGACGTTCCCGAAGGTCAGGTCGATCAGCTTGTATGCCGGCAGCAGCAGGTTGGCCTCGTAGCATTCGTCCTTGATGTCGCGGTAGGCGCTGCTCATGGCGTGCGTTCACAGGCGGCTGAGGCCGGGCGCGAGGTGGTGGTAGAGTTCGTCCTGGCGGAGTTGCTGCTTGAAGGCGCGCACGGTGGTCGCACCGTCAATGATCGCCACCTCGGCGCCCGCGATCTCCCCGAGGTCTTCGATGTGCTCGGTGGTGACGGCGTAGGAGTAACCGGTGTGGTGCGCGCCGCCGCCGTAAATCCAGGCCGCGCACGCGGTCTTGAAATCCGGTCGGCACCGCCAGACCGCGCGGGCGACCGGCAGCTTCGGCAGCGCGTGGGGCGGCGCGATGGCGTCCACCTCGTTGACCAGGAAGCGGAAGCGGTTGCCCAGGTCCATGACGGCCACGTTGATGGCCGCGCCGGCGTGCGCGTTGAACACCAGGCGCACCGGGTCGTCCTTGCCGCCGATGCCGAGCGGATGGATCTCCGCCGTCGGCTGGTCCCCCGCGATGGAGGGGCAGACCTCCAGCATGTGTGACCCGAGCACGAGGTGGCCGGCCGGGTTCAGGTCGTAGGTGTAATCCTCCATGAACGAGGTCCCGCCCGGCAGGTCGGCCGCGATGACCTTCATGGCGCGGACCAGCGCGCACGTCTTCCAGTCCCCCTCGCCGCCGAAGCCGTAGCCGTCGGCCATGAGCCGTTGCGTGGCCAGGCCGGGGAGCTGCGTCAGCCCGTGCAAATCCTCGAACGTGTCGGTGAAGCCGAGAAAGTTGCCGTCCTCCAGGAACGCGCGCAACCCCAACTCCTGGCGCGCGTTGTAACGCAACGCCGCGTGGCGGGCGCCGCCCCGGCGCAGGACCTCGGCGACGCCGTAGAGCTCCTCGTATTCCGCGCAAAGGTTCGTGATGGCCGCGTCGGAAACGTCGTCCATGACCGCCACAAGGTCGCCGACGCCGTGGGTGTTGACCGAAAAGCCGAACCGGGCCTCCGCGGCGACCTTGTCGCCCTCGGTGACGGCGACGTAGCGCATGTTGTCGCCGAAGCGGACGAACTTCCCCGCCTGCCAGTCAAACCACGCCCGCGTGACGCGCATCCACGCGGCGAGGCGGGCCTGCGCTTCGGCGTCGCTCCAGTGGCCGACGACGACCTTGCGCGCGAGCCGCAGCCGGGCGTGGATGAACCCGTGCTCCCGGTCGCCGTGGGCGGACTGGTTGAGGTTCATGAAGTCCATGTCAATCTCGGCCCACGGCAGGTCGCGGTTGAACTGCGTGTGCAGGTGGCACATCGGCCGGCGCAGCACCGACAGGCCGCCGATCCACATCTTGGAGGGCGAGAAGGTGTGCATCCACAGCACGA
>CAXTFX010000428.1:0-4294 GCA_964243185.1 uncultured Chthoniobacterales bacterium | reverse complement strand
GACCTTGGCCACTTCCGCGCGAGCGGCGGCCAGGAGGCCCTTAAACTCGTCGAGTCCGGCGGCGGGGGGAAGGACGGGCGTCATGGGCGCTGGACGCTGGACGCTGGGGGCGGGATGTCCAGCGGGAAAGTCGAGTCCGGCCGTCCGCTGGGACACACCTACTTCAGCGCCGCCCGCATCGCCCGGTAGGCGGCCGCCGGCCGGGCGCGTTCCGCGGCGGCGATCTCCCGCAGCCGGGCCGCGCGGGCGGCGGAGGGGGTTGGACGGGGGCGGGCCGACGCCGATGACTCCCAACGGGCGAGCAGGGTCGGGACCAGCTCCTTGGCCGGCACCCCGCGCCGGAGCAGCGCGCCGAAGCCCGCGGACGCCTTGCGGCCGGTGACGCCCTCCGCGCCGCCGCTACGTTGGTCGTCGTCCACCGGCTCCGGCCGCGGCGGGGCCAGGCTCGTCGCGTTGCGCCACAGGAACAGGCCGACCAGCAGCCCGAGGGCCGCCAGCGCGCCGTCCAGGCCGTAGCGGCGCACGAGGGTCATCATGCCAGGGTTCTCCGTCACGCCGAGGTGGCGCTCGTCGAAGACCACCCGCCGGGTCCGGGGGCCGACCAGGCTCGCCAGGAGCGCCGCGTGACGGTCATCGCCCGCCAGGGCCTCGTTGGACAGGAAAAAGGAATCCGTCGCCAGCGCGAGGCTGCCCTCGCCGAAGGGGCGTTCGACCAGCACGGCCCGGCCGCGGTTGCGCCGCAACAGGGCGCGCCAGATTCCCGCCGGAGCTTTCGCGTCGGGCAGGTCCGCGTCCCAATCTGCCGCGGAGTGCCAGGAAACCGTCTCGGGGCCGACGCGGTTCTCCGCCCCGGCGGCGGGGGTGGCCACGGAGGGGTTCGGCGGGGGCTGGAACCGGTCCGGCAGCTTGCCGCGGCCGTCCAGGCGCACGCGGTAGAAATCCAGGCCCCAGAGTTTGGAGGCATCCGCGGGGGACGTGACCGCGAGCTGACGGCGGAGTTCCTCGAGTTGCTTCCGCTCGTCGCCCGTTTTCTCCTTTGCCTCCGGGCTCGCCTTCGGATCGCCGCCCCGGCGGAGGCGCTCGCGCTCTTCGAGGGTATTTTCTAACTTCTCCTCCTCCGCCTCGCGCTGGTGACGCAAGCTCTGGGTGGTGGGCACGCTTTTCAACGGCCGGAAGGTCAGCACGACGCGCAGCCCGCGGCGGGCGAGGTCTTCGAGGGCGTCAAGCTCGTCCCGTTGGAACAGGTAGGGCCAGCGCTCCGGGTCCAGCCCGACGATGAACAAAGTCGTTTGCCCCAGCGGCGCCACCTCCGGCGCGGCGCGGCCCCCGGCGACGGCGAAGCCCGGCGCGAACTGGCGCCGCCACGCCCGGTAGCCGCGCTCGACGCGCACCTCGGGCAGCCCAGCCAGGGCGTCGTGGAGCGCCTTGGCCCCGAGCGCGTCGGTCCGCAGGGTGGAATACGGCGGGAACAAGTCCCCGCCGGAGAGCCGCAGCTCGAGCAGCCGCGCCAGGCCGGCGGCGAAGCCGGCGAGGAGGACGAGCAGGAGAACGGCAGGGAGGAAGCGGCGGCGCGGGGTGGGCATGGGGCTGGGTTTGTCCGCAGACTACGCGGATATCCGCAGATTTTCAGAAGGGTTCAAAGTTTCGGGAGCGGCGTTTCCCGGCCTTTCTCCACCCCATAAAATCTGTGCAAATCTGCGTAATCTGCGGACCTGACCCCGCGCCCTTGCGCCGCGCCGCGCCCGGTGGATGTTGACCGCCCGCGATTCCCGCGTCCCCCCTTTCTTGATGTTGATGTCCGCCGCCGCTTCGCCTCCGCCCGTCCACGCCCCGCTGACCGACCCCGCCGAACTCGACCGTTACCTGGAACGGATGGCGCCGGCCACCCGGGTGGCGCTGGACACGGAGGCGGACAGCCTGCACGCCTACCGCGAAAAGCTCTGCCTCATCCAGATCGCCCTGCCCGGCGGGGAGCAGGAGCTGGTGGACCCGTTCCCCGGCCCCGAGTTCCTGGCCCCGCTCTACGGGGCGCTGCGCGGCAAGACCGTCGTCCTCCAGGGCGCGGACTACGACCTGCGGCTCCTGCGGCGCGCGGGCGGGTTCGTGGCGGACGACGTGTTCGACACCATGATCGGCTCCCGGCTGGTGGGGAAAAAGGAGTTTGGCTACGCCGCGCTGGTCAAACAGGAGTTTGGCGTAGAGTTGCCCAAGGGTTCGCAAAAGGCCGACTGGGGCCGCCGGCCGTTGAGCCAGACGATGCTGGCCTACGCGCACAACGACACCCGTTACCTGCTGCCGCTGGCTGAAAAACTGGAAACCCGGCTGCGCGAACTCGGCCGCTGGGAATGGTTCGCCCAATCCTGCGAACGCGCCCGGACCGGCCCCGGCAACGAGAAGGAGCGTGACCCAGACGCGGGCTGGCGCCTCACGGGATCCGGGGCGTTGCGCGGGCGGACGGCCGCCGTCCTGCGCGAGCTGTGGCACTGGCGCGACGAGGAGGCCCGCGCGGCGGACCGGCCGGCGTTTCACGTCCTACGCAACGAGGATTTGCTCAACGCCGCCCGGGCCGTGGGCGAGGGCGGGAGCGCGATGGATTTCCGCCACCTGCCCGCCGGCCGCGCGCGCCGCTACCAGGAAGCCGTGGCCCGCGCCGTGGCCCTGCCCGAGAGCGAATGGCCCGGCCGCGTCCCGACGCCCCGCCGCGGCCCCCGGCCCCCGGCCGACTGGGAAAAGCGCGTGGACGAGCTGCGCGCCGTCCGTGACCGCGTCGCCGGGGAGCTGGACCTGGAGCCCTCGCTCATCGCCGCCCGCAACGCCCTGGAGGCCATCGCCGCCCGGCCGGAGACGGCTCCCGCGGAGTGGCTGTTGCCGTGGCAGCGGGAGTTGCTGGGGGTGTGAGGAAAAGGTGACGGCGGGACTTCGCCGTGGATCCAGCCACGATCGCGGCGGGTGAAATCCGGCCCGACGGCGATGGGCGATGTTGATGGCGCCGCGGGGAGCCGGTCTGGAATCTCCGGCGCTTCGCGCGACAAACGGTGCGCGGGAGCGCGCCGCTCACCTGAAAACGATACCGCCCGGCGCGGGAGGACGGGTCCCCCGCGTCGGGCGGTTGTGATAACATTACGGATCGCCAACTTACATCGGCGACTTCGGGGTCTCGCTCGCGGCCGGCGTGGGCAGCGGGCCGGGCGGCGTGGCGGACGGAGCGGGGCCGCGCGGCGGGATCGGCGAGACCGGCGGGGTCGCCGGAATCAGGGGCATCGGCACGTTCGGGTTGCTCGGACCACCGGGGCCGCCGTGGGGGCCGGGCGGCGGCGGCGGGGGAAGCGGGGCGGCCTCGCCGGGACCAGCGCCAGGGCTGCCGGGAGCGCCGGCGCCCAAGCGACCGCGGATGCCGTCCATGAGGCGCTGGGCCTGTTCGAGCTGGCGCTGCTGCTGCTCGATGAGCCGGTTCTGGCGGGTGATGAGCTCCTCCTGGCGCCGGGTGGCTTCCTCGCTGCGCCGGGTGGCTTCGGCCTGGGTGGCGAGCATCTTCTCGGCGCGGGCGAGCACGTCGCCCTGCTTGGCGAGCGAGGCGGAGATTTGTTTCTCCTGTTCTTCCTGGGCTTTGACCTTTTTCTGGAACTTGTCGATCTGCTTCTTGGCGGCCTCCAGCAGGTCGTCGCTGTTCTGGGCGCGGGCGACCGGGGCAGCCGTGAGCAGGCCGAGACCCGCGACGGCGGTGGCCAGGGTGAGGGCGAAGGGTTTCATCTGGGTGCGGATGGTGGGTGGCATGAGGGTGAATTGGTTTACTGCTGCACAGGGGTAATCGGATGGGAGGGCGGATAGAGCGTGCGATATTCGCTGGCCGGCACGCCGACGACGGCCGCGACGCCGAGGAGGGTTTCCGCCGTGGCGCCGCGGGAAACTTCCGCCGCGGGGCGCGAATCCCCTCGCTCGGCTTCTGCCGTCCGTCCTTCGGGTTTCGTCCTTCAGGCTTCGTCATTTCTCCCATGTCCCTCGCCGACCTCCACCTCCACACTCCCTTGTGCCGTCACGCCGTCGGCGAGCCGGGGGAATACGTCGCCGCGGCGAGGGCGGCGGGGCTGGCGGAGGTCGGGTTCTCCGACCATTGCCCGATGCCGGGGCCGGAGCCGTTTGACGATTGGCGGATGCGGCGCGCGGAGCTGCCGGGCTACCTGGCGATGGTGTCGGCGGCGCGGGACGCGGCGGCGCCGTTTCCCGTGCGGTTGGGGCTGGAGTGTGATTTCATCGCCGGGCAGGGGGGTTGGATCGAGGCGCTGGCCGGCATGGC
>CAXTFX010000427.1:0-4296 GCA_964243185.1 uncultured Chthoniobacterales bacterium | reverse complement strand
GCGCCAGCCCGCGCGCGGCCGCCGTGGCGGGGTCGTGGCCGGCTGCGCCGGAATGACGAAGCCCGAAGCCCGAAGGCCGAAGGGAGTCCGAATTCCCTGTCGCAACGCCAGCCGGCTCCGTTGGTCGGTTCGGCATGCGGTCTCTCCCTTCTGGTTGCGTCCTTCGGGCTTCGTCATTCCGCGCGGAGCGCGGTCGTCCGTCCGCCGCGCCGCGTCCAGCCGGGACCAGAGTTCGCGCTGGTCCAGCGTCGCCAGGGCGGCCGTTAGACAAACGATCACGCCGACGAACGCCCAGAACGAGGTGCCCAGGGTCAGCGTCGCCAGGCTGCCGAGCTTGAGCAGGCTCACGAGCACGCCGAGGAGGAACACCTCCACCATGTTCCAGCGCCGGGCCTCCTGCACGCCCCGGCCCAGCCGCGCCGCCCCCGGCAGCCGCACGTCGGCCAGCAGCAAGGGCAGCAGGAGGTAGAGCAGCCCGCCGATGACCAGCGTCGGCGCCGCCAGGGTGAAGACGGCCACCGCCGCCGCCAGGATGGGATACCCGTGGTTCTCCAACCCCGAGACGCTGCCCGACAGCACCATGTCGCTCTCCCGGTAGTCCGCGCGCAGGCTGAGAAACGGGAACAGGTTGGCGACGACGAACAGCACCGCCGCGGCGACCGTCAGCGCCGCAGCCCGCGCGAGCATGTTCGGCCGGCGGGTGAACAGGTTCGTCCCGCACCGCGCGCAGAACGTCCGCGCCCGCAACGGCACGGCGGGCGTCGAGTAGAGGGCGTCGCAGTCCGGGCAGGCGAGCAGGGTGGGGACGCCGGCCCGCCCTAGGGCATCATCAGACGTTGCCGGGTTCATGGGATCTACAGTAACCGATGATCTCGGCGAGGTCTCCGCCTGCTGAACCCCTGGAAGGAGCGGCCTGCTCGGTGGAACAAGTTCGGCTGAACCAGCCCTCCACCAGACTCTCGGCGAGTAAAGCCATCGCATAAGAAGCCGCCTACCCCGACGCCCGCCCGCTGACCACCGGCGGCTTCGTCTCGGCGGGGTCCGCGCCCAGCCGCCCCGCGGCGCTGAGGCCCGGCCGCAGCGCCCCGTCGGTGTGGTCCACCAGCACCTTCACGCGCACCTCGCCGCTGGCGGGGTCCACGTTGGGGGCGATGAAATCCACCTTGCCCGCGAACGTCCGCCCTGGCGCGGCGTCGGGCGCCTGGACCTCCACGGGCGCGCCGGCCCGGACCTCGCCCAGCCGGGCCGCCGGCACGAACGCCTCCAGCCACAGCCGGTCCGGGTTGACCATGACCATCACCGGGAAATACTGGTCCACCGCCTCGCCCGTGGCGCGGATGCGCTTGGTGACGACGCCGTCGAACGGCGCGCGCAAACTCTTCTTTTCCAGCGCGGCTTCCGCCTGCCGGAGTTGGGCCACGGCGGTCTCCAGGTTGGCCACGGCCACGCGGGCGTCCTCCTCGGAGGTGGCGTTGTTCTTACGCAGCTTGGCCGAGGAATCCGCCTGGGCCTGGCGAAGCTTGAGGATGGCCCGCGCCTGCTCGACGCCCGCCCGTTCCATCGCGTCCTCCAGTTGGGCGACGACCTCTCTGCCCTTCACCCGGTCGCCCTCGTTGCGGATCTCCCGGATCACCCCCGCGCTCGGTGCGGCGAGGTTGGCCTGCTCGACGGGGATGAGGAGGCCGCGGAGTTCGAGGGGGGGGGCGGCGCCCAACGACGAAATCCCGATGACGAAACTCGCAGGAATGAGCAAAGCCCAGAGCCCGAACGGCAACCTGCGGGCACGGAACCGTTTCGTCATTTGGTCCTTGGGGTTTCCTTCGGACTTCGTCATTCCGGCGAAGCCGATCACAGCGCCCATTCCACCCTCCAGTAATCCAGGAACTTGCGCATCATCACCGCCGCCAGCGAGCGGCGGCCGAGGTCAATCTTGGCCTTGCCCGTGTAGCCGGGGCGCAGGGCGGCGGCCAGCTCGGGGTCCAGCGGGAACTCGGCGCGGGCGGTGAAGTAGTTGCCCCCCGGCTTGGCGTGCGCGGCCTCGGAGATGGCGGCGGGGCCGGCGAGCTCCGTGCGGAGCGTCGCCGCGGTGCGGGCGTGCAGGATGAACGTCACCGGCAGGGCGTGGCGGGGCTGGCGGCGGAAGGAATCGAGCACCACGCCGAGGTCCTGCTGGCGGAGGTCAATCTGGAGCTCGTAGGCGTCCCGGGCGGCGAGCTCGCAGAACGGGCGGCCCGTTTCCAAGGCTTCGCCGACGCGGTTGCCGAGGTTCTTGGTCAACACCACGCCGGCGATGGGGGCGCGCAGCTCGGCGCGGGTTTGCAGGTAACGCAGGCGCTCCAGGGTGGCGCGGGCGCGCTGGGCGTTGATCTCGGCGAGCTTGCGCTGGGCGTCGTCGCCGGCGGACTGGAAGCGGAAACCCTCCGCCTGCCACTTGTTCAACTCCTCGACGTTGACGGCGATCTGCGTGCGAACGTCCTGGTCCTCCATCCGGCCGAGGAGGGCGCCTTTTCTAACGACGTCACCCTCGTGGACGAAGACTTCTTCCACCTTGCCGGAGGTTTCCGCCGCCACGGTGGCCAGGCGCGCGGGCTGCACGGAGCAGTCGCCCTCCAACCGCAGCGGCCAGGGGACTAGCAGCCACGCCGCCAGCGCCAGCGCCGGGACGGCCGCGAAGGCCGCCAGGCGCACCCGGCGGCGCTGGCGCCACATGCCCTTGGCCAGGACGACGGGCCGCAGCACGCGCCGCAGGGGCACGCCGTGGTGCGTCTCGGCCGTTTCCAGGGCCCGGGCGGTCTGGGTGCGCGTCCAGCCGAGCAGACGCAACCCGTTCGGGCCGAACGGCGCGCCGGAGTGGCGCTCGGCCAGGAGCAGCCCGTCCGCCGGGCCGGCGTGCGGGTGCGGGCGGAAGTGCGTCCACGCGAGGTGCCGCGCGCCGATGGCGTCAAAGGCCGTTTGCCAACCTGCCGCCGTCGCCGGGTCGTCCAGGGTCAACGTGGCGGGCGTCCCGGTCGCGGCGGGCAGGCGCGCGGCCACGTCGCCCAGGGCGCGGACGAGCACGGAGCGGGCGTCAATGGCGTCCTGGTGGGAAACGTGTTGGAGCGTCCAGCGTCCGCGGACCTTCTGTAGCAGCCCGACGCGGCTGGCGCCGAGCAGGTCAATGGCGTGGTGGACGGCGGCGCGGCCGACCTTGGCGGGGTCGAGTTCCCCGATGAGGTCGCCCTGAAAGCGCAGGAGGGCCTCGTATTCGGCGTTTTTGACCACGGCCGCCTCGCCCCGGCGCGCGCGCAGGAACCCGGCGGCGTGGGCGCAGACCTGGTTGAGGAACGTGACCAGCGTCGGGTAGGTCTTCGGGTCCCCGGCGACCTGGAGCCAGACGTGGAGCACGGCGCCGACGGGGGCGTGCTCGCCGTCGCCGACGAGGATGGGGACGAAGAAGAACGGGTGCGCGGTGCGGTTGAGGATCGTCTGGTCCTCGCCGGGCGCGGCGTCCTCCGCGGAGGCCGCCGGGTTGACGATGCAGGGGCGGCGGGTGCGGACGACCTCGCCGAGCACCCGCCCGATGTCACGCGCCTGCCGGCCGCCCTCGACGTAGCCGCAGGTGGCGAAGCTCAGGTCCGCGACGGGCGCAAAACCACCCGCGCCGTCCAACCCCCAGACGGCACCGCCCTGCCCGTTCAGGGACGCGACGACCCGGTGGAGGAACTCGGGGAAGAACCCGGCGGGGTCGGAAACGGTGCGGGCCAGTTCCGCGATCTCGCCGACGTGCTGGCGGATCTGGGCGCGGGTAGCTTCGAGCAGCCTTTCTTGCTCGGTCATCGGGGGGTTGGGGCGGAAATTATGAAGGTTGAAGGTGGACCAACGAAGGCCAGCGTTCTTTCCGTGTTGCCACCTTCAACCCTCTCTTCGTTCCTCTCAGTGCCGGGGGCGACGGAAGGGCGGGACACGGTAGTCAGCGCCGTCCGGGGTGTCAAAGGTCGCGGCCGGCGAGGTTCGGTCTGGCGGCTCGCCTTCCGCGCTGGAGGGGCACGCGCCGTCGTGCCCGCTGGATTTCGAGGACAGCGTCCTTTGCCAAATCCGGCGGGCACGACGGCGCGTGCCCCTCCAGGACCGGCCGATAGGCCCGGGTCACTTCAACGGTCGGCGGGAATCAGGTAGAGCTGGCGGGCGCCGCAACTGAGGATGGCACCGTTGCGTCCGAGCAGGTCGGGGCCGAGCAGGCCTGCGGGGGCCTCCTTGCCTCTCGGCAGGGCGAGGTGGACGAAGCGCACGTCGTTGGTCCGCACCGCGTGCTCGCCG
>CAXTFX010000426.1:0-4306 GCA_964243185.1 uncultured Chthoniobacterales bacterium | reverse complement strand
GCTCCTGCCCAACGGCCAGGTGCTCGTCGGCGGGGACTTCAGCTCCTTCAACGGCATCCCGCGCAACGGCGTGGTGCGTCTCAACGCCGACGGCCGCGTGGACCCCGCCTTCGACGCCGGCTTGGAGGCCGGCGGGCTCGCCGTCCCCGCCGGCGCCCACCCCTGGGCACCCGCGATCAAGCCCGAGCAAATGGCCCACGCCAAGGGCACCAACCGGCCGGGCTTCCTCGCCGGCCTGGCCTTGGACGGCCAAGGCCGGCCCGTGCTGGCCGGCCTCTTCCAGAGGATTCGCGGCAAGGCGGCCCCAGCCGTCGTGCGCCTGCAAGCGGCCAACGGTGGCGACGGCACGCCCGACCCCGGCTTCTCGGTCGAGGGTGCGCCCAACGGGGCCGTGCGGGCGGTGGCCTACACCAAGGATAAGCAGAAGCTGCTCCTGGCCAGCCTCTTCGACCGCACCGGCAGCGTCAACCGCAAGAACGTCGCCCGGCTCAACGCCGACGGCACCCCGGACCCGGCCTTTAACCCCGGCGCGGGGGCAGAGGGCGGCGCCGTCAACGCCCTGCTGGTGCAGGACGATGACACGGTAGTGCTCGGCGGCGAGTTCATCCGCGCCGGCGGCCAGCCCCGCGCCCGGCTGGCGCGGGTCAACCGCGACGGCAGCCTGGACGGCGGCTTCGATCCCGGCGCGGGCGCCGACGGGGCCGTGCGCGCCCTCGCGCCCGCCCCGAACAAGGGCGTGCTCGTGGGCGGGGACTTCCAGAACTTCGACGGCTCGTTGGCCGCCTTTTTCAGCCGCGTCAAATCCGACGGCAAGAAGGATCGCGACTTCAACGTGGGCAACGGTGCCAACGGGGCCGTGGCCGCCATCGCCCTCGCCCCGGCCAGCGGGGCGGCCCTGGTGGGCGGGGATTTTACGCGGGTGGCCGACAGCACGCGCAACCGCCTCGCGCTCGTGGACAATTCCGCTGCGGGCGTCTCGGTGGTGGGCGCTCCCGCTCAAGGCGGCTTCCTGGTCAGCCGGGTGGGCAGCCTGGACCCCATCACCGTGCTCTACCACAACGGAGGATCGGCCGTCCGCGGCGTGGACTACGAGGCCTTCAGCGGCCGGCTCAACTTCGACGCCGGCCAGGGCGAGGCCGTCATCCCGGTGCGCCTGCTGCCCGGGGCCAACCGCAACAAGAAGGTCAAGGTGTTCCTGGACCCTGCTCCCAACGGGGAATACGCCATCGGCAAGGCCCAGAGCAAGGTCTTCCTCTCCGACCTGCCGTAATCTTCACCGGGGACGAGACGGTCCGCCGGCCGGTCCCGGCCGATGTTGGCGGGACATGAATCCTGTTTTTCCCCCGTGGCTCGCCTGGGCGCGCCGGCTCCAGGGCGTCGCGCAGAACGGCCTGCTCTACGCGGAGAACCAATTCGACCGCGAGCGTTACGAAACCGTCCGTGCCGTCGCCGCCGAGATGCTCGCCGCCAGTTCCGGCCTGCCCGCGCCGGAGGTCAACGCGCTCCTGCTGGCCGAAACCGGCTATCTCACGCCCAAGGTGGACGTGCGCGGCGTCGTCTTCCGCGAGCCGGACGGCGCCCTGCTCCTCGTGCGCGAGACCCACGACGGTAACGGCTGGACGCTGCCCGGCGGCTGGGCCGACCCCGGCGACACCCCCGCCGTGGCCGCCGTCCGCGAGGTGCGCGAGGAGAGCGGCTACGAGGTCCGCGCGACCAAGCTGCTCGCCGTGTGGGATCGCGACACCCAGGGCCACGCGCCGAAGATGCTCGTGAGCGTTTTCAAGGTGTTCATACAGTGCGAACTGCTCGGCGGTGCCGCCGCCGACAGCCACGAGACGGCCGGGGCCGCGTTCTTCGCGGAGCCCGACCTGCCGCCGGAATCGGAACTGTCCGTGGCCCGGACGACCTGCGCGCAGTTGCGGCGCTGCTTCCAGCACCGGCGCGAACCGGATCTGCCGGCGGACTTTGACTGACGATGCGCTGGAGGGGCACGCGCCGTCGTGCCCGCCGGATTTCGGGGACAGCGTTGTTTAGCAATTCGGCGGGCACGACGGCGCGTGCCCCTCCAAGATAGCGCCATGACCGCCTTCGTCCTCGGCGCCGGCCTCGGCACGCGCCTGCGACCGCTCACCGACACCCTGCCCAAGCCCCTCGTGCCCGTCGGGCGCCGGCCGCTCGTCACGTTCGCCTTTGACCACCTCATCGCGGACGCCGGGGTCGCGCGCTTCGTCGTCAACACCCACCACCTGCCCGACGCCTACCCCGCCGCGTTCCCGGACGGGACCTACCGCGGGCGGCCCCTCGCGTTCCGCCACGAACCCGTGCTCCTGGAAACGGCCGGCGGCATTGGCAACGTCGCCGACCTGCTGCCCGCGGCCGAGCCGTTCCTCGTTTACAACGGCGACATCCTCACCGACCTGCCGCTCGGCCCGCTGCTCGACGCCCACCGCGCCGGCGGCGCCGAGGTCACGCTGGCCCTGCGCGCCGGGCGCGCGGGCGAGCCGTGTCACCTCGCCTTCGACCCGGCGGCCGGGCGCGTCACCGACATCCGCAACGCCCTGAACACTGGCGCGCCGACGCCCTACGTCTTCGCGGGCGTCTATGTCGTTTCCCCGGCGTTCCTGGCCCGCATCCCGCCGGGGGAGAAGCTGTCCGTCATCCCGGTCTGGCTGGCGATGCTCCGGCGCGGCGAACCCCTCGGCGGCGTCGTGCTGGACGATGGGGAATGGCGCGACCTCGGCACGCGCGGCGAGCTCCTGCGCGTCCACCGCGACCTGCGCGCCGGCCTCGCGTTCCCCCGCTACGGCGCGCCGGACCCGGCCTGGCTGGACTGGACCGACCCGACCGCCATCGTGGACCCGACCGCGCGAATCCTCGGCGCCAGCGTCGTTGGCGCGGGCGCGCGGGTCGGCGCGGGGGCCGTGCTCGCAGACACGATCCTCTGGCCCGGCGCGGAGGCCGCCGCCGGCGCGCGGTTGACGGGCTGCATCGTCCGCACCGGCTGCCGGGCGACGGGCGAGCTCCGCGACGCGGACGTCTGACCCGCCGACCGCCGGCCGCGGCCTCACAACCCCTTCAGCAACCCCGCCGAGATGACCCCGCCCACCGTGTAGGTGGATTGGTCCGTCAACTGCGCCCCGATCGCGAGCGTGCCGTCCTTCAGCTCGGCGGCGTCCCCCTTGGCGCGGGCGATAGTCACCTTTTTGACCTTCGCGGCGACGGCATCCTTGCCCAGTTTGTCCCTGGTCTCCTCCTCGAACGCCGAGACCAGCCGGTTCAACGTGATCCGCAGGCTGTCGAAGGTCGCCGCGTCGTCACCCAGGGTGGCGAAATCCACCTCGATGGGAATCTTCGCCCCGGTCTTCTCCGCGACGGCTTTTTCGGCCGGGGCGACGTGCTCGGTCTTAGCCGTCTCGATGAGCCGGCGCGTGGCGAGGCCCTGCGCGCGGGCGGCCGGGGCGGGCAGGGGAGTCAGGAGGAGGAGGGAGCAGAGAATGGCGGGGCGGATTATCATGGGGCGTGGCGTGAGGGTTTGACCAGTGACAACGGGTCGAACCGGAGGGTCGGCCGTATGCCGGGGGCGGGGGCAGACGCGGTCGGCGCGGGCCGCCTTTTGGTGTGTTTTGCGCGGTTTCATGGCTAATTAGCCCCCCCGTGTCCGCCGACCTCGCTCTCTTCCGCCATACCCGCGCCCGCTTCGGGCTCGGGGAGGATGCCCCCGTTTCCATCGTTCCCGTCGAGAAGGGCGGCAGCGACCGGCGCTTCTACCGCGTCGCCCTGCCGGAAGGACCTCAGGTGCAGCGTTCACTCATCCTGGTCAAATACGGGTCCGGCAAGGAGGAGAACCGCCATTACGTCCGCATCGCCGAGTTCCTGGAAACCATCGGCGTGCGCGCGCCCAAGGTGTATTTCCACGACGAGGCCGAGGGCCTGATCTGGATGGAGGACCTCGGCGGGCGCGACCTGTGGGCCGCCCGCCCGGCCTCCGGCACCGCGTGGCCCGAGCGGCGCCGGCTCTACCGCTCCGCTTTGGAGGAGGTCCGCCGCCTGCACGACCGCGGCTGGGCGGGGCTGGCGCGGTTCAAGTTCACCCTCCAGATTGAGTTCAACGCCGCCCTCTACCGCTGGGAGCAGGGTTACTTCTTCGAGCACTGCCTGGGCCGTTACTTCGAGGGTCTGGTGGACCCGGCGGCCGTCGCCCGCGTCGCCGGCCGGCCCGTGTGGGGGGAGCTGGCCGAGCGCCTCGCCGCGTGGCCCCGCGTGCTGGTCCACCGCGATTTCCAGAGCCAGAACGTCATCCTCCACG
>CAXTFX010000425.1:0-4317 GCA_964243185.1 uncultured Chthoniobacterales bacterium | reverse complement strand
GCGATGTCGAGGTTGTTCTTGGTGAAGATCAGCTTGACCGAGTTCGACTTCTCGCTGGTCAGGAGCGACACGCGCTTGACGGCGTTGAGGAAGGTCTCCCGCTCCAGGGTGACGCGCTCCTTGGCGTCGCCGGGGATGACCTGGCGGTAGTTGGGGTAGTTGCCCTCGATAAGTTTGGAAACTAGGAGGGTGCCGTTGAGCTCAAAGGCGACCTGGTTGGTGCCAAGCTGGACGTGGAGGTCGTCCTGGTCCTTGAGCAGGCGGCCGAGTTCGGCGATGGCCTTGGAGGGGATGATGACGCTCGTTTCCTGCTCCGGGGTGAGTTCGAGTTCCAGGTCCACGGTGGCCAAACGGCGGCCGTCGGTGGCAACCATCGTCAATTTGTTGTCCTTGAAGGCGCAAAGGACGCCGTTGAGCACGTAGCGGGTCTCGTCGGTCGAGATCGCGTAGGAGGTCTTCTTCAGCGCGTCTTTCACCTTGTCCTGCGGGAGCGTGTAGGCGCGGGCGCCCTCGAACTTCGGCAGCGGGGGGAACTCGTCCTGGGGCAGGCCGTGAATACGGAAGTCGCTGTGGCCGCTCTGGATGCGGGCGATGTTCTTGCCGTCGCTCTCGAAGCGGATCTCCCCGGCGGGCAACTCGCGGATGATGGAGAACAGGCGCCGGGCGGGCAGCGTGGTGGCGCCGGGTTCTTCGATCTGCGCCTCGATGGACCCGCGCACGCCGACGTCCAGGTCAGTGGTGGTCAGCCGGATGTGGCCGTCGTCGGCCTGGAGCAGGACGTTGGAAAGGATGGGCAGGGTCGTGCGGGTGGAAACGACGCTCTGGACCTGCTGGAGGCCGTCGAGGAAGGCTTCCTTGGGGAGGGAGAATTTCATGGGCGGCAGGAGGAAGAAGCGAGGTGGGAACAGTGCGGGAGGGAGGGCGTATGTTAGCGACCGCTGGGGCTTTGTCGCCAGAAAAATCGGGGAAAACCCCCATCCGTAGGGACAGCGCCCTCAAGTTGGCTCTATCGGACGGGATGGCGAGCCATGTCAGCGTTGAAGCTGGTGCTCCAGCGAGTTCACCGCCCCGCGGACCTTTTCGTCCTCCACCATGCGCTTCTTCACGAGCCGGTGGGCGTGCAGCACGGTCCCGTGGTCCCGCCCGCCGAAAAGGTCACCGATCTCGTTGAGGCTGGATTTGGTCAACTCCCGGGCCAGATACATGGCGATCTGCCGCGGGAACGCGATGTTGGCCGGGCGGCGCTTGGAGGTCATGTCGGCTAGGCGCACGTCAAAGTGCTCGGCCACGACGCGCTGGATCTGGTCAATGCCGACGGTGCGGCGCGCCTCCTCGGTCAGGATGTCTTTGAGCAGGTGCTCGATGCCTTCCGTGGTCGGCTCCTTGCCGCTCAGGGAGGCATAGGTCGCCACCCGCATCAGGGCGCCCTCCAGCCGGCGGACGTTGGTGCGGATGCGCTGGGCCAGGAACTCCAGGATGTCCGGCCGGACCTGGGTTTGCATCGTCTCGGCCTTTTTGCGGAGGATGGCGAGGCGCGTTTCCAAGTCGGGTGGCTGGAGCTCGGCCGTCAGACCCCACTCGAAGCGGGAAACGAGCCGCTGCTCGAGGTTCTGGATTTCCGACGGCGGCCGGTCGGAGGACAGGACGATTTGCTTGTGGCCGTCGAACAGGGCGTTGAAGGTGTGAAAGAACTCCTCCTGGCTGCGCTCCTTGCCGCCGAGGAATTGGATGTCGTCAATGAGGAGCACGTCGGCCAGCCGGTAACGCTTGCGGAACTTGACCAGCGAGTTGTTCTGGATGGCGTCAATGAACTCGTTCGTAAACCGCTCGGAGGAAACGTAGAGCACCTTGTGACCCTTCTTCTTGGCCTGGATGTGCTGGCCGATGGCCTGCATGAGGTGGGTCTTGCCCAACCCGACGCCACCGTAGATGAACAGCGGGTTATACGTCTTGGCCGGGGCCTCCGCGACGGCCCGGCTGGCGGCCTGGGCGAACTGGTTGTTCTGGCCGACGACGAAGGTCTCGAAGGTGTGCCGCGGGTTCATCCCCGTGCCGCCCGGCGCGCTGGCGCTGTTGGCGGGCGGGGTCGGGGCGACCTCGTCCGCGGAGCCGTCGCCGCCGTCGCGCGGGGCGGCAGCGGCGCCCAGGCCAGGGACGAAGGAGGCCGCGGGCAGGGCGGTCTCGGGCAGGGTGGCGCCCTCCTGGCGCAGGGTGAAGCGAAGCTGGTGGGGGGCGCCGAGGACCTCCTCGACGGCGCCGTTGACCAGGGAGAAATACTTACTCTCGATCCAGAGCTGGCAGATGTGGTTGGGCACGCACAAGGTCAACGAATCCTCGTCGGCGGCCACCAGCTCCACGCCGGCGAACCAGCGCTGGAACGTCTCCCGACTGACTTGCAGACCAATGACCGCGGCGATGGGCTCCCAAATTCTGGGCAGATGGTCGTGCATGGGGGAACGGGCGGCGGAACGGGGGACGGGCGGGCGGGGGAGCGGGACAAGGGGGGGGGGGGGGGGGGGGGGAGCGGGACAAAACAGGAGGGCGGGGCGCCTCGTGCAACCCGGCGATGTCCGGGTTGTAGCAAGCGGCGACGCCAGGCGTCACCCCGATCGTCGTCCCGGACTCAAACCGTTTTGTGCAAGCGTGTTATGGCTTATTGCACGGGACTGATTCGGTCGGTCTGGGGGCATGGCGTCGGCGGAGTCGAAACTAGGAAGTCAGGGCGCAACCGACAAGCAAAAAGTTTTCCGAAACGACAAATATTTTGCCGGCCAAAACTCCGAAATCTCTTGACCCGAAGTTGGTTCCGCGCCGTTCCCGGCGGCGGGGCCCGGTTCAGGCGACGACCTTCGCAGGTTGCGGGGGGACCACCTTGACGAGCACCTTGGAGTGCCGGCCGCTGCTATCGTATTTGGCCCGGCGGGCGGGCGGCAGGGCGTCCGGCGCGGCCTCGGAAAAGCCGCACTTCTGCTGAAACCAGACGAACGCCTGGGTGGACAGCGCGAAGATTCGCCCGATGCCCCGCTCGCGCGCCTGCTCTTCGACGAACTGGACGAGCCGTTGGCCGAAGCCGGCGTTGCCGGAGTTCTTGGCGACGTAGAGGCAGGCCAGCTCCACCGCGCCGGCCTCGGGGAACGGGTGCATGGCGACGCAGCCGACGAGGTTCTTGTCTAGTTCCATGACGAAATAATCGCCAATGCGGCTCTCGATGTCGGCGCGGGTGCGTCGGACCAGCTCCTCGCTGGCGACACTCTGGCGGATGAGCGTCATGATGCGCCGCACGTCCGCGCGCCGGGCCGGGCGGATGTGGCGATACTCGTTGGTGTGAACCATCGTGCCCACGCCCTCGCCGCTGAAGAGTTCCGCCAGGAGCGCCTCGTTGACGTGACCGTCGAGAATGTGGACCCGGGGGATGCCGGCCCGGCAGGCCCGCGCGGCGGATTCGACCTTCAGGCAGAGCGGGCGCTGGTCGCGCAACCGGCCTTTGTTGACCAGCGTTTCCGCCTCGTCCACAGAGAGTTGGCGCACCACCGCGCCGTCCAGCCGCAGCGTGCCGGCCTCGCAGAGGAACAGGATTTTTACGGCCCGCAGCGCCTCGGCGACCTCCACGGCGATGGCGTCAGAGTTGATGCGGAACGTTTTCCCCTCGCCGTCAAACCCCAGCGGTGGGATCACGGGCACGATCCCCTGGTTGAGGAACATCTCCAGCGCCGGGGCGTCCACCCGCTCGACCTTTCCCGTCCACTGCTGGTCCACGCCGCCGAGGATGCCGGCGGGAAACGCGATGATGGCGTTGGCATAGACCGCCCGGAGGTCCACGCCGGACAGCCCCTCCATGATCTCGTGGGTCAGCCGCGTGGCGGCGTCCAGGGCGATGCGCAGCGTGCTCTCGTCCGTCACGCCCGCGCCGTCGGTGTTGGAAACGGGCTCGCCGAGGGCGGCGGCGCGCTCCTCGATCTGGTGGCGGGCGCCGTGGACGAGCGCCACCTTGATGTTCAGCGAACGCAGGACGGCCAGGTCGAGCAGGATGTTGTGAAAGTTCTCCGAGGCGGCGACCTCCCCGTCGATGGCGATGACGAACACCTTGTCCCGGAAGCGCGGGATGTATTGGAGGATGCCGCGGAGGTCGGAAACTTGCATTGAAGGCGGCCGGAACGAGCGGCGGGTGATGGGGCGACGGGCGGAGGCAAAGATCGCCGCGGCGAAAGTTTAACCCGCATCCCGCGTCCCGCATCCGGCAACTTCCGTTCCCGGGTGTCGGAGGCGAAAGCAGCGGGAAAGCGGGGAACCCGTCCGGCCGAAATCACGGCCGTAGGT
>CAXTFX010000424.1:0-4318 GCA_964243185.1 uncultured Chthoniobacterales bacterium | reverse complement strand
GCGCGGCCTGGGGCGGGGCGGACGCGGCCGGGGCGGGCGCGGCGGCGCTCCTGGCCGGGGCGCTCTACCTCGGCGTGCTGCTCTGGCCGCCGGGCGGGGGGGAGCTTTCGGCGCTGGCGGCGCGGCGGTTCTTCGTCGGCGCGCTGCCGACGGATAACATCTTGACGGAGGTTTTCGCCGCGAAGCTCACCGCCGGGCAGGACCCGCGCCCGCTCTTCGGGGACTGGCTTTCCAGCGACCGCCCGCCCCTCCAGGTCGGCGTCCAGCTCCTCGCTCGGCCGCTGCTGCTCGGCCTCGGGCTGGGGCGGGACGCCGTGGACCAGACGGCCGGGATGGTGTTCCAGCTCGCCTGGGTGCCGGGTTTGTGGGCGTTCGTCCGGGCGGCGGGCTTCGGCCGGCGGGCCGCGGCGACCGTGGCCGCGGCCGTGGCGCCGACGGGCTTTCTCTACGTCAATTCCGTCTATGTCTGGCCCAAGCTCGGCGCCGCGGCGCTGGCGGCCGGCGCTTTCACGCTTCTCCTCCAGGGGCGTCGCCACGACGGGGGGAACGCTGTGACGTCGCGCCCCGGCGCGGTGCGCGTGGCCGTCGCCGCGGGGCTGGCCGCGCTGGCTTACCTGACGCACGGCGGGATCATGTTCTCGCTCGTCGGGATGGCGGCGCTGCTGCTCCGGCCGCGGTTCTGGCTGGGATGGCGGCGCACGGCGCTGGGCGTGGCGGTCTTCGTCGGGCTGAACCTGCCGTGGGTCGCCTACCAGCGGTTCTACGAGCCGCCGGCCGACCGCCTGCTCAAGTGGCACCTCGCCGGCGAGCTTTACGTGGACCCCCGGCCGGCTGGGCAAGCCATCCGCGAAGCCTACGCCGCGGCGGGTTTTCGCCGGGTGGTGGCGATGAAGGCGCACCATTTTCCCACCCTGTTCACCGGGGACTGGCGTCACGCCCTCAGCTTCTCGCGGGCGGGCGCCGAGGGGCGTCGCGCCGACGAGTTCTTCCACGTCTTCCGCACGCTGGGCGTTTACAACCTGGGCTGGCTCGTCGGCCTGCTGGCCTGGTTTTGGGGACGCCCCAACCGGGACCTGGGGCTGGCGGTCGCGGCCGGCGCGTTGGCGTTGGCGGTCTGGGCGCTGCTGTTCTTCGACCCGCCGGGCTTCTCGACCCTGGACATCCACTACGGTTCCTACCTCGTGCTCGTGCACTTCCTGGGGGCGTTGGCGGCGATCCTCTGGCGGGCGCGCCCGGCGCTGCTCGCGGCCGTGGGAGTCCTGCAACTCGCCCTGTTCGCGGGGACTTACCTGCCGCCGCCCGCGACGCTGGCGGGTCCGACGGACGCCTTCGCCGTCGCCCTGACGCTGGCCGCAGGCCTCGGGTTGGTCTGGACCCTGGGCCGGGGGCTGCTTCAGCGCGGAGCGGAGGCTTCCGGCGCCGGCTCCGCCGTCCGGTAAACGCGGAAGCACGCCACGGTCAACGCGGCGAGGGCCGCGAGGTTCAACGCCAGCATCGTCCCGTCCACCCAGGCGTAGGCCGGCCGCGGCAGCAGCGGGGAGGTCCGCAGGGTGGGCAGCCAGGCCAGGGCCAACACCTCCACGCCCCGCCCGGCGAGCAGCCACGGGCCCACCCCCTTCCCGGTCCCCGTCGCGGCGGCCGCCGCCAGCACGAGGAGCGAGAGCACCCAGGGATGCAGCCCCTCGCGCATCAGCCCGGTCGCCGCCGCGCCCCAGTAGATCGCGAACAGCGCGAACGGCGCCACCCCGGCCAACGCGAAGACCCCCGGCCGCGCCCGCGCCACCTGCCCCCACCGGCGGCACAGCGTCCAAAACCCCACGATGCCCAGGCCAAACGGCAGGGTATTCCAATACAGGAAGAACCAGCGCACCACCGGGGGTGACGGGTGGTCCAGGGCGTTCATCTCAGGCTCCCCGGAGTTCACGAAGAACAACCAACCTGGGAACAGGGTGTTGAGCAGGGATTCTCCCCGGTGCCGCGCCCAGACGCCAAAATCGAACGCCTGCCAGGTGCTCGGCCCAAACAGGTAATTCAGGAAGAACCCCTGACCCTGCCCGTCCTCGCCCCGGCCCACCCACCGCCAGAAGCCCAGCGCCAGCCCCACCGGCACGACGAAACGCACCCCCGCCGCCAGCGCCCGCCCCCCGCGGCGGAGGGGATCGCCCTCCCCCGCGGTGGCCGCCCGCCACAGCGCGCCCAGCCCGAGGAACGGGAGGTAGAGCAACGCCAACGGGTGACACAGATAGCCGACGGCAACGCAAGCTCCCGCCGCGCCGAACCGCCGGTTCGCCAGGCCGTAAACGGCCGCCGCCAGGCAGCCCGCCGTGGGAAGCTTGCCCCAGGTGAACCAGACCTCGTGCACGACGAACGGCGTCAGCGCGGCCAGCGCCACCGCCCGCAGCCCCCGCTGGTCCCCCCCCAGCAGCGCCCCGGCCGCGGCGAAGAGCGGCAGGAGCGCGGCCGCGCCCAGCGCCATCATCGCCAAGCGATAGGCCGTAAACCCCTCCGGGTCGAAGGGCAGCCAGGGCTGGTCCGGCATCGTCACCGGCACCTGCGCCCCGGTCGCCAGCACCAGCGGCGCGGAGGCCAGCGCCAGCAGCGGCCCGCGGGAGGAAAACCCCCACGGCGCGAAGTAACCGCGGCCCACGGGCGAGAACGGCGGGGTGCCGTGGGCCACGAGCTGCACGGTGTGAAAGGCGATGCGGCTGTCCGAGCGCCCGCCGACCTCCAGGGTGCGGGAAACCGTTCCCCCGTAAAGCTCCCCCGCCGGCCCCACGGAAACCGAGGCCTTCGTCAACGCCACCGCCAGGACCAGCCCCGCCACGCCCAACACCCGCCATTCCGTCGCCGAGGCCAACGTCCGCCCCGGGGCCCGCGCGAAGACGCCCGCGCAGAAGCCGAACAACGGCGCCAGCCCGACCGCGGACACCCAGGCCGGGTTCACCCCGGGCGCCAGCCGCCACGCCAGCAGCGCCGTGCCCACCAGCCACGCCGCCCCCGGCAACGGCACGAACGCCAGACTGGCCCACCCACCCGGTTCCTCCCCGCCGCACCGCGCCCGCACCTGCCAGCGCCAGGCCAGCCCGGCCCCGGCCAGGGCTGTCACCGCCGCGCCCACCGCCAGCGCGAACCGGCCCAGCACCTCCAAACTCCACGTCAACGTGTGCCGGCCCTCGTGAAACGGCGCGGAAACCCCCAGCCAGCCCGCCGGACCCGTGCCGGCGTCCACGGCCACCAGCCGCGCCTCCGTCAACCCCCCGGCAGACTCCTCCGCGCGCAGGCGGACGTGCTGCCAGACCCAGCGCTCGTGCGCGTCGTCAAACTCCAGGGTCCGTCGGGTCGTCGCCCCCCCGGGCGGCTCGTCCCCCGGGCGGCGCAACTCCAACGTGACGGAGTTGCCGTGCGTGGACGGGTAGCCGGCCACGAGCAGCTCGAAGGCGCCCCCGGGCCGGAACCACGGCGTTTCCAGCCGCCCCGTGCTCTCGTTGCCACCCAGCCAGGAGCCGAATTTTTCAATCCCGGGGTAGGCCGAATCTGGCGTCGTGGCGGGGTAAACGCCGTTCGGGACGAAGCCCTGGTGAACCGGGTAAACCTCCAGGCCCCCCCGCGCGACCAGCGGCGGGTAGGCCCGCAGCCCGGGTCGGCCCGGTGGCGCCAGCAGCCCCACCGGCAACTGCGCCAACCCCAGCAGGGCCGCCGCCAGCAGGAACCAGCATCGGCGTTGGGCGGGACCGGGGGCGGCGGCTGACATGAGGGAAATGAGGTTGCGTTCCGCCGGGTCTGCCTCTGCAGGAATCGGCCGACGCCGCGCACCATGACCCGACCCGGCGCGCCGGCCACCGGAAAAGCGACTTCCCCGGGGGTCAGTTTCTTGTTGCCAAGCCGGGGGCCAGCCTTTTTGGTGGGCACCCCATGAAACGCTGTCTCGTCACCGGCTCCTCCGGCCTCATCGGCTCGGAGGTCGCCGCCTACTTTCACGCCGCCGGCTACGAGGTGCATGGCGTGGACAACAACCAGCGCGCCGTCTTCTTCGGCCCGGCCGGGGACACGCGCTGGAACCAGCAGCGGCTCGCCGCGGACCTGCCCGGCTTCCGGCACCACGAGCGCGACATCCGCGACCGCGCCGGCGTCCTGGCCCTGGTGCGGGAGGTCCGCCCCGACGTGCTCATCCACGCCGCCGCCCAGCCCTCCCACGACCGCGCCGCGGCCATCCCGTTCGACGACTTCGACACCAACGCCGTCGGAACCCTGAACTTCCTCGAAGCCGCCCGGCAGGCCTGCCCGGAGGCGCCGTTCATCCACATGTCCACCAACAAGG
>CAXTFX010000423.1:0-4327 GCA_964243185.1 uncultured Chthoniobacterales bacterium | reverse complement strand
GGCGAACGCCCAACGCATCGAGCGGATCGAGAGCCGGCTGGAAACCCTGGTCGAGAACCAGGAGGCGGCGTTGAGCGAGTTGAACGCCCACCCGCCGGGGTTCTTCGCCTCCCGTCAGACCAGGGCGGAATGGGCCGCCAACGTGGAACGTGCCCAGGATCGGCTCCAGGCCCTCAACCAGCGGCTGGACCGGGTGGAGGACCTGGAAAGGCGGACCGAGGAGCTGGCCGAGGAGCGACTCCGCCGCCGGGAGCCGGAACTGACCGAAGTTCGGGACGCGGAGAGACGGGCCGAACGCGGTTTGCGGGAACAGCAGCGCCGCGCCCGCAGTCCCGAGCGCCAGGTCGAACGTGGTCACGAGCGGGTTCTGGGTTTGGGTGAAGAATAACAAGCAGCCGCCTCGGTGACGGTGATGGTAACGAGGTAGCCGAGACCGAAAGAGCATTTTGTGAAGCCCGCCATCGTGCGGCTACGCCGCTTGTTGAGCGATCCGGCCCGCTTCAGCCTCCCGGGACGGGCTGACGCCGGGCGCGGTGGGCGGCGACCTTGGCGCGGTTGCCGCAAACGGCCATGCTGCACCAGCGCCGGCGGTGGTTCTTGCTGGTGTCGAGGAAGACCAGCGAGCAGGCCGGGCTGGCGCACCGGCGGATGAGCGCCGGGTCGGCGTTGGCCAGCAGGTCGGCGGCGCTCTCGGCCACGGGGGCGAGCAAGTCGGCCGGGCTCACGACGTGCAGGCGGTGACGCTTGGAGACCCGGCCTTCGGCCCCCACCACCAGTTCGGCCCGGGCCGGGGAGCGGGCCAGGAGCGCGTTGAGTGTCGTCAGCAGCCCGGCGGGCATCGGCTCGCCGTGACGGACGGCTTGAACGGCCGCCCGCAACGACTCGCGCAGCTCCTTCGCGTGGACGAGGACCTCAACCCCCGCGGGACCCTCGCCCCAGCGCGCGACGGCCCCGCTGGCCTCCGCCGCGGAGAGCCCCCCGCCCTCCGCCAGCCAACGAGCGTAGTCGGCGAAGTTCCCCAGGAGGTCACGGCCCTGCACCACGGTGTTGAGCAGGTCCAGGCAGAGGGCGTCACCGACGAAAGCGAAGGGCGGGGACGGTTCAGCGGTGGGCATGGGGCGCAAACGAACGACCCGGCAGGGTAACCTCCGAAATACTCTTTGACAAGTTAACCTAATCTGTAACTGTTAAAAGCTCAGTTAAAAAGTTACAACAGTCACCGACCTCCTCCGTCCTATGAACCCCGTTATCCCTGAATCCCTCACCCGCCCCCGGACCCGCCATCAACACGTGACGGCGGACGGCCACCGCCTCTTCTACCGCGAAGCCGGCCTGCCGGAGCACCCGACCCTGCTCCTGCTCCACGGCTTCCCCTCTTCGTCGCACATGTTCCGCGCCCTGATGGCCGACCTCGCCGGCCGCTACCACCTGCTGGCCCCGGACCTGCCCGGCTTCGGCTTTTCCGACGCGCCCCCGGCCGGGGAGTTCGCTTACACCTTCGACCACTTGGCCGAGGTGGTCGCCGGGTTCACCGACGCGCTCGAACTGACCCGCTACGCGCTCTACGTCTTCGACTACGGTGCTCCGGTGGGCTGGCGCTTGGCCGCCGCGCACCCCGAGCGCATCACGGCGCTGGTCAGCCAGAACGGCAACGCTTACGAGGAAGGTCTCAGCGACGGCTGGAACCCGATCCGCGCCTACTGGCAGGAGCCGAGCGCGGCCAACCGCGACGCCCTGCGCGCCCTGCTCACCCCGGAGACGACCCGCTGGCAATACACGCACGGGGTGGCCGACGAGAGCCTCGTGGCCCCGGAGGGCTACACCCTGGACAGCGCGCTCCTGGCCCGGCCGGGCAACGACGCCATCCAGTTGGACCTCTTTGGCGACTACCGCCACAACGTGGCGCTTTACCCCCGCTTCCAGGAGTATTTCCGCGCCCACCGCCCGCCGCTGCTGGCCGTGTGGGGCCGGAACGACCCCTTTTTCCTACCCGCCGGGGCCGAGGCGTTCCGGCGCGACCTGCCCGACGCCGAGGTCAAATTCTACGACACGGGCCACTTCGCCCTGGAGACCCACCACGCCGAGATCGCCGCCGACGTGGACGCCTTCCTCTCCCGCGCGCTCGCCCGAGGCTGAGCGCCTGCCGACCCCGATCCACCCTGGCCAACCTCGACCCCACCCATGAACCCAACCTCCTTCCCCGCGGCGCCCGACTCTCCCGCCGCCATGGCCGCCCTCGCCCGGGCCGGCGACCGCTTCGGCTTCGTGCCCAACTTGGCGCGCGTCATCGCCCACTCCCCCCCGGCCCTCGACGCCTACCTCGCCGGCCTGGACACCTTCGCCCACTCCTCCCTCGCGCCTGCCGAGCGGGAACTCGCCCTGGTCGTCGCCGGCGTGGGCAACCGGTGCGCCTACTCCGTCGCGGTGCATTCCGCCTTGGCCACGGCCGCCGGCCTGCCCGGGCCGGCCCTTGACGCGGCCCGTGCGGGCCGGCCCATCGCGAGCGAGCCGCGCCTGGAGGCGTTGCGCCGCTTCACCCAAGAAATCGTCGCCCGCCGCGGCCACCTGCCCCCGGCCGAGGTCCAAGCGTTCTTGGACGCCGGCTTCAGCCGCCAACAACTCGTGGAAGTCCTCTTCGGCGTGGGCGTGAAGACCTTTGTCCACCTCGTGCAAAACCTCGCCGACGTGCTCCTGGACGAGCCGCTGGCCTCGCTGCGCTGGACCCCCGCGGTGTCGTAACCCCCCGTCAATGCCTTCTCAACCATTCATCCCATGACCTCTGCCCACCACCCAACCACCTCTCGCCGCATGATGTTGAAGACCACGGCCGGCGCCGCCGCGCTGAGCTTCTGGTCCTCCGGGCTGCTCCCCCGTCGCGCGCCTGGCGCGGAACCCACGCCCGCGCCCTCCCCCCCACCCGTCGCTACCCCGACCAAGTTCCCCAACTTCGAGTTGGAGCCGATCCGCACCGAGCAGATCGCCCCCGGCTTTTCCGTCCTCTCCGGCCCCGGCGGCAACGTCGGCGTGCTGGCGGGCAAGGACGACCACAGGGGTGGCACTCTGGTCGTGGACACGGGCATCCGCGCCCGCGCGGCCGAGGTGCGGCGCGCCGTGGTCACCGTGGCGGGCAATCCTCCCGGCGCCGGGTGATCAACACCCATTGGCACTACGACCACGTCGGCGGCAACGAGGCTTTCGCCCACGCCGGGGCCACCGTGTTCGCCCACGCCAACGTGCGCCGGCGGCTCGCGGCGGACACCTTCGTCGAGTTGATGGGCCGCACCGTGCCCGCCGCCCCCGAGATCGCCCGGCCGGCCGTCACCTTCGGCGAGAACCTGAGCTTCCCGGCCGAGGACGTGCACGTCGTCCACCTCGCCCCCGCGCACACCGACGGCGACTGCTTGGTTCATCTGCCGGCCCTCGACGTCCTCCAAACCGGCGACGTGTTCTGGAACGGGGGCTACCCGCTCATTGACTACTCCACCGGCGGCAGCTTGGAAGGCATGATCGCCGCCACGGAGCGCGTGCTGGCGCTGGCCGACGACAAAACGCGCGTCGTGCCCGGCCACGGTCCGGTGGGTGACAAAGCCGACGTGGAGAGCTTCCGCGCCATGCTCATCGCCGCCGGCGAGCGCATCCGGCCGCTGTTTGCGGCCGGCAAGACCCTGGAGGAAACCCTCGCCGCCCGGCCCACCGCGGCGCTGGACGAGCGCTGGGGCGGCCGGCTGCGCAGCGCCGACTTCTTCGTGCGCGCGGTTTACGGGAGCCTGAAGGCCGGCCAGAGCGGGCGAGCCCGCTGATGCCAGGGGGCAGGGGTTTTCACCACTGGGTGTCTCTCATCCCTCTCTCGTATGCCCGTCGGGTCTCTCCAACGAGCAACGCCGAGACTATGGCCGCTACCCGGACGAACCTACCGCCGAGCAGCTCGCCCGCTGCTTCCACCTCGACGCCGCCGACCTGGAACTCGTCGCCGCCCTCCGGATGGAATATGAAAACCCCGCTCAGAACTCACCCTGGCAGCCGGCGCCGGCGGGGGACGACGGGTGAGATCACGGCCGTCTTCGGGATTAACCCCCGCCAGAGCACGCCGACCATGCCTGCCACCCGCCGGTGGTCGTCGGCCCGGAGTTCACGGCGGGCCAAGGCGGCGTGAACGGCCACGGTGTGGACGGCGCCGATCAGGGCCTCGGCCGCGGCGCGCGTGTCTGACCCCGGCGAGAGCGAGCCGCGTTCCTGGAGAACGCGCAGGTGCGCGGCCAGGGCGTCGGCCAACGCCGCGGCCCCGACGTGGGCGTGGGCGTGGGCGAGCGCGTCCACGCCCAGGACG
>CAXTFX010000422.1:0-4349 GCA_964243185.1 uncultured Chthoniobacterales bacterium | reverse complement strand
CTCTTCGGCCTGGGCAACCTGTATTTCCGCGGCCGGGGCGTGCCGGCGGACGAGCCTCGCGCCGTCCGCCTCTACGAGCAGGCCGCCGCCAAGGGCGACGTCTTCGCCAAGGTCTCCCTCGGCGAATGTTACGAAAAGGGCCGGGGCGGGTTAAAGAAGGACGTGCGCCGCGCCTTCGCCCTCTATAGCGAGGCCCTCGCCGCCGACCTCAACAACAACCGCGCCCTGGACAAGCTCGGCGTCTGTTACGACCAGGGCATCGGCACGGACAAGGACCCGGCCAAGGCGTTCGACTACGTCAACCGCGCCGCCAACCTGGGCAACGCCAACGCGATGGGCAACCTGGGCGTCTTCTACATGAACGGCACCGGCCTGCCCGCCCCCAACCCCGCCCGGGCCGTGGAACTGTTCCGCCAGGGGGCCGAGCGCGACAACGCCCCGAGCATGTTCTTCTACGCCATGTGCCAGGAGGCCGGTATCGGCGGCGGCAAGAACCCCGGCGAGGCGCGCAACTGGTATGTGACCTCCGCCGCCAAGGGCCACCCGCCGGCCGTGGACTGGTGCAAGAAGCACAAGGTGCCTATCCCGGCCACCGGGCCGTAGGAAGTCCCCGCGGCGCCGGCCGATCCTCCCTTTCCCACCCGTGAGCAACCCCAAAGCCGACGCGGAAAGCAAGGTCAAGGGCCACCGCCGGGCCATCCGGGAGCACATCGAGAAATACCGGAAATACCCGCACGAGGACGACAAGAAATTCGCCCTCAAAACCATCCAGCGCGTGCAGACCATCATCGCTGAACTGCGGAAGCCCTACCTGAAGAACATCCCCGCCGCGCCCGAAGACACCTGGAAACCCTGAACGGCGTCGGGGGAAATCGTTCGCCCTTGACCCCGGCCGGCCGCCGTGGTTCGCTCCCGTGCGCTCAAACACGGTGGGGTAGCCAAGCGGTTAAGGCCGCAGTCTGCAAAACTGCTATTGGTGGGTTCGACTCCCACCCCCACCTCTTCCCCCCTTGCGTTCCTGTGTGGGTTTCGAGACGGGGTGAATTTTTTACAAATGGCGTCGTTGATGACTTTGGACTGCTTGCGTCGCGAAGCCGCGCCGGCACGGCGGGAGGATTTCGAGCGTTTCCTGGCCGCCGTGCCGCACCGGGAGCCAGAGGAGAGCGACCGGCTGCCGGAGCAGTAATTTCTGTCCCTATTATCAAACATGTATGGGCACGAGGGTGCGGTCACGTCCGATAATGCTATGCCCCTTGAAGCCACCCTCACCGACATCGTCAATCGCTTGCGGCAGGGCCGCTTTCCCAATGAGCAATCCATTTCGCAGGGGATTGTGCTCAGACTCCTGCAAGAACTTGATTGGGTGACATGGGATACCACCGTTGTCTGGCCGGAATATCAGACAGGTCAAGGCAGAGCGGATTTTGCCCTTTGCCACCCGCCCACCAAACCGGCTGTTTTCATTGAGGTCAAAAACCCCGGGAACCTTGAAGGCGGCGTCCGGCAGGGGCTCGAATACGCTTTTCACGTTGGGGTGCCCTTTGTCGTGTTGACCGACGGTAAAGCTTGGAGCTTCTACCTTCCAGCCGAGCAAGGCAGCTACGAGGACCGACGGGTTTATAAACTCGACCTCTTTGAACGTCCGGTAGGTGAGGCGGCGGCGGCCTTGGAACGATATTTGATTCGCTCCCGAGTGGAGTCGGGCGAAGCCTTGGAGGCAGCTCGCACCGAATACCGAAGCCGTAACCGACGTTCCCAAGCCCGGGCTGCCATCCCAGAGGCTTGGCGGGAGCTTGTCGACAAAGGGGACGAATTCCTGGTGGAGCTTCTCACAAACGCCGTTGAGTCAAGGGCTGGAGTCCGACCCAACGAAAATGATGTTGCAGTCTTCCTCGCCGGATTAGGCGGGAAGTCGGTAGCAACTCCAATGCAAACGAAGGCTGATTCGCTGCACAACGTCGTAAGTGCCGTGAGTGCGGCCGGACCCAACTCACAGAAAACCTCCGAATCATCAAGGAACGGCACGTTGACCTTGAAGGGAAACACGTTTTCCTATCATAATGCGAAGGAAGCGATGATTATCGTTCTCCGGGAACTTGCCAAGACAGACTCATCGTTCTTGCAACGCTGCGCCCAGCATCCTGAGGCACAAGGGCGTAAACGGCGCTACATCGCACGTTCAGCGGAGGAGCTTTACCCCGACCGCCCCGACCTGCGTGATTGTCGCGCCAGCTTGCCGGGGGGTTGGCTAGTCTCAACCAACCTCAATAATGTGCTCAAGATCAACATTATTAAGTTGGCGACCGAAGTCGCCGGTCTAACGTTTGGTAAAGACGTGGTCGTTCAGTTCGAGAAGGTTTAGTCCAGCGCAATCGGCGCCGCCAAGCACTGCGGCGGGATGCCGAAGCTGTCCACTAGGGCGACGGCCTCTTTCCGCACTTCGACGCAGAGGCGGTCCACCTCGCGGGTGACGGCGCGGCTCTTGCCGCCGGTGAAGACGCCGTTCTCCAGGAACCAGGCGGCGTGCTTCTCGAGGTGGAACAGCGCGAACAGGTTCGCCAGGCGGTTGAGCACGGGCTGGAGCGTCCGGTCGGGGCAGGCGGCGATGGCGGCGTCGAAGCGCTCCAGGACGACGCGCTCGACGTGGGCGAAGGCCAGGGCGAGCAGCTCGGTCTGCATGGAGGTGAAGGCGCTGTAGGCGTCCATTTTCCGGCTCGCGCCGGTGGTCATGGTGCGGAGACGGTTGCCGGCCTCGACCAGCATCGCGTGCTCACGGTGGCGGAACAGGTCCAGTTGCGCGGCGCGGTCTTGGAGGTGCGCGTGGTCGCGGCGGAACGTTTTCAGCGGGTTGCGCGCGGCGAGGGCAGCGACCTTCTCGCCGACGGCGAACCGGGCCAGGTCGGCCGTGGTCTTGCCCTTGAAGGTGTCCTTGAAATCCGTGAGCAGGTTCTTGGCGACCAACTGCATGAGCACGGTGTTGTCGCCCTCGAACGTTGTGAAGACGTCGGAATCAGCCTTGAGGGCGGCGAAGCGGTTGATGGCTAAGAAACCCTCGCCGCCGCAGGATTCGCGGCCGGTCTGGAGGGCGGCGGTCATGTTCCAGGTGGCGAACGCCTTCAGCCCGGCGGCCGTGGTCTCGACGTTGCGGTAGTTCTCGGGTTTCGCGGTGGCGTTGAGCTTGGTCAAGTCCTTGAAGGCGAAGTCCAGGGCATAGACGTTGGCCAGGAACGGCATGAGCCGGCGCTGGTGGGCGGGGTAGTCCAGGAGGAGCGTTTCCTGATGGCCCTTGGGCGGGCCGAACTGGCGGCGGCGGGCGGCGTAGCGGATGGCGATGGCCAGACCCGCCTTGGCGATGGAATTGCCGGAGTGGCCGACGCTGACCCGGCCGCCGACGAGGGTGCCGATGGTGGTGAAGAAGCGGGCGGCGGGGTTGGCGATCTTCGAGGCGTAGGTGCCGTCGGTGGCGACCTGGGCGAAGCGGTCGAGCAGCTCGGCGCGGGGGACCTTGACGTGGTCGAACCACAGGCGGCCGTTGTCCACACCGTTCATGCCGAGCTTCTGGCCGTTGTCCTCGATGCGGACGCCGGGGAGGGGGTGGCCCATCTCGTCGCGGATGGGGACGACGAAGGCGTGGACGCCGTGACGCTCGCCGGCCGTTTCCAACTGGGCGAAGACGGTGGCGATGCGCCCGTTGACGGCGGCGTTGCCGATGTAATTCTTGCCGGCGGTGAAGGTCGGCGAGTAGAGGTCGAAGGTCTCCGTCGCGGGGTCGTAGGTCGCGGTGGTCTCCAGGCCGGCGACGTTCGAGCCGTGCCCGATCTCGGTCATGGCGAAACAGCCGGGGAGGTCGAGGGAAGCCGTGGCGGGCAAATACTTCTGGTGGTGGTAATCCGTGCCCAGGCGCAGGACGGAGCCGCCCCAGAGGCCGAACTGGACGCCGAACTTGATGACCAGCGAGATGTCGTGGAAACCGAGGATCTCGAAGGCGGCCATGAACTTCATCACGTCGTCCTCGCCGCCGCAGGACCGTGGCATGGCCAGGCCGCCGATGCCCTGGCGGGCGATCTCCTTCGTCCAGCCGAAAACCTTGTCGCGCAACCCTTCCTTGTCCGTGCCGGCGTAGTAGCGGAAGGCGGGTTGAGACAGGAGCATCCGCATCCGGTCCTTGACCTCGGCCTGGTCGCCGTCGAGGAGCCGGCGCATGGCGGCGGGGGCGAAGCTCGGCGTCTCCTGGACGACCGACGGGTAGGCACGCAGCCACGGCTCGTCAATGGGGGACTGGCCCTCGGCGGGGGTTTGCTGCTGGGTGCCGGCCGCCGGGTCACCGTCGAAGGCGGACGGAGCACCGG
>CAXTFX010000421.1:0-4354 GCA_964243185.1 uncultured Chthoniobacterales bacterium | reverse complement strand
CTTGTAGGCGGCCGCGACGGTGGTGCCGCCGAGTGCCTCCGGGATTTGCGCCTCGGACGTGTCGGAGTTGGCGGTTTTTGACCCGTTTTGCGGTCGCGCCGTCGCTTGACGGTAACGGTGTTGCGCGTCCGCCCGGTTCTCGTGCGGGCTGGTCGCCGTGCCTTCGCCGACGACGTTTTGGTCGTGTGATGACGACGACGACGGCTCAATGGTGTTGTTGGAGGTGTCCATGTTGGCTAAGCGTTAAAACCTGGTGACGATGCCGACGAAAGGCTGGTAGTCGGGTGCGTCCCGCGACACGCCGAAGTTGCAGCCGGCGTCGAACTGCAGGTTGGGCAACGGCCGCCAGCGCACGCCGACGTCCGCCTGACGGGAGTCGGTGGAGGCCGCCCCCGTGACGAGGACGTCGTAGTATTCCAGGTAGAGCTGCACGCGGTCCTGCTTGCGGAAAATGTTGTGGTAGAGAGTCATGCCGCTGGTCAGGCCGAATTCGTAGTCCGTGTCGGCGGCGTTGCGGACGACGCTCGGCGTCAGGTTGAGCGTGGCGCTGAAGCCCGCCGGCAGCAGCACGGTGGCCGCGAGGATCACGTCGCCCTGCACATACTCGGAGGCGACGTGGTGGCTGACCGTCGGCAGGACGACCTCCGGGTGGATGCCGAAAACAAATTTCGCGTCCTTGTCGTCGTTGCCCACCAGCGCGAAGCGGGTGCGGACCGTCAACGCCCCGCTGCCGTCCACAGTGCGGTCCGAGCGCCCCTTGCCGCCGGGCCGGGCGGTGCGCGTGCGGATGTTTTGCAGGCCGTTGTAGATGAGTTCGAGTTCGACGTCGTTGGTCAGCCCGGCGCGGAAGTGGGTGGACTGGAAGGCGGTCCAGGTATCCGTGCGGGTGAGGCCCAGGTTCAGGCCGTAGGACACGCCGGTTTCCAGGTAGAAATGGCCGGCGTCCACCGAGCGCGGCCCGGTGGTCTGGTCCGGGCGGCTAGAGCTGAACTCGCGCAGGAGGTCGTCCGGGGTCGGGTGAAAGAGGTTGTATTGACTTTTGTCTGCGCGCGGCGGCTTGGCCGCGGCGGCACCGTCCGCCGGTTCGCCCGCTCGGGCGAGGCCGAGCATGGCAGCGCAGGCGGCGGCCAACGCGCCGGGCGCGCGGAGGGCCGGCCACGGTCCCCTTCGCGGCTTCGTGGACGGGATCACCCATTGTCGGTCGTGGTTCATGCGCGAGTGGCCGCGTGGTTTCGTAACCTCGTAGGAATGCTTTGTTGGTTCGCCGCCAGGACTCAGGCCGCCGGCCGGGGCGGCGTCGCGGCCCCGGCGTTCTCCCTGAAAACCACCGCCGCGACGCTCACCACGAGCGCGGTGACGGCAAAGGACAGGACCGGGGCCAGGATGAGCGCGTGGACCAGGAGGAAGCCGCCGGCGAGCGCGCCCAGCAGCAACGCCACGAGCACGCCCCAGAGCCTCAGCCGGACTTCCGGCGACTCGGCGTGCGTGGCGAGGTCGCCCATTACGAAGATGAAGGTCGCCGTCGCCGCAGTCGTGAACACCCCCTCCACGTGCAGCGAGCGGACCGCCGCGCTCTGCATCCCCATCGCGGCGCCCCAGAATCCCAGGAGCCAGTGCGTGGCGTGCGCGTCCGGCCGGCCGTGGACCGCGAACCAGAGGGTCAGGAACGCGACCTGCCAGAGCAGCGAGGCGCCGAGGGCGAGCGTGACGCGGCGGGGCCAGACCTCCGCGCCGGGTTGCCCTTTGGGCTTGACGATGAGCGTCCCGAGGTAAATGCCCGCCGAGAACCCAGCCATCGCCAGGAGGACCAGGGTCCAGGCGGGTCCGCCCGCGCCGGTCAACTGCAGTCCCAAGAACGCAATGTTACCGGTCATGAAGGCGGTGAAAACTTTGCCCAAGGCGATGAAGCTGATCGCGTCAACCGCCCCCGACGAAAACGTCAGTCCGCTGAGCAGCAAATCGCGGGTGATCACGTCCTTCGGCCGGGGCGCTGGCTTATCCATAGATTTTTTGTTTCGCTTGACGATGGTGGCCGGGTTTGGCCGCGTCACCGGGCGCGCGGTCGCCGCGCCCGTCGCCGGCGTGACCCGGTTCTTCTCAGGCCGGAACTACCGGCGTCTTGTGCGTCTGCACTGGTGCCAACGCCGAGGCGTCGAAGCCGAGGTGCGCGCGCACCAGTTCGGGGGGCGTGAACGCCAGCCATTGCGCGAGGGAAACGTCGGCGTAGTGGTCGCTGCGGAAGAGTTCAAGGAAGCGCAGCGTGGTCGTGCCGGTGTTCTCGACGTAGTGACCCATCGCAAAGGGCACGGCCCCAACGTCGCCCGCCTGGTAGTCGAAGGTGCGCGCGTTGCCGTCGGAGGCGAACACGGTCATCCGCGCCTGGCCCTCCAGGTAGAACTGCCACTCGTCCGCGTTCGGGTGCCAGTGCATCTCGCGCATGGCGCCGGGCTCCACCTCGACCAGGGCCGCGGCGATGGTGCCGGAGGCCGGAAAGTTCTTGGAGTCCACGATGCGCACGGTGCCGCTCCGGGTGCGGATCGGCTCCTGGGCCAGCAGGTGGTAGCTGAAGCTGTTGGGCACCGGCCCGGCGCCAGCGACCCGATCTTTGTCCAACGGGCCGGGCACCGGGGCCTGGAAGATCCACCAGGGCTTCTTCGGCAGGGAGTCAAACCGGCTCTCGGGCACGCCGAAGTTCTTGGCGAGCACGCTCTTCGGGGTGTGCAGGAGCCAGTCGGTTAGCAGGAAGGTCGCCTCCTCGGAGAAGTTGCCGTCGTCAAAAACCAGCATGAACTCGCAGCCCTCCGGCTCCAGGCCCTGGATGGAATGGGGGATGCCGGCGGGGAAGTTCCACAGGTCGCCTACCCCGACGTCGTCCTGGAAGGTGCGGCCCTGCTCGTCCACGGCGGTGATGCGCGCCCTGCCCGCGATCATGTAGGCCCACTCGGCTGCGGTGTGCCAGTGCAGCTCGCGCACGCCGCCGGGGGTAAGCCGCATGTTCACGCCGGCCAGCGTGGTGGCGATGGGCAGCTCGCGCAGGGTCGTCTGCCGCCCCCAGCCGCCCGGCTCCAGGTGGTTGTGGCTGTCCGCGAAGGACCAGCGCATATTGGCGACCGTGCCGCGGTCGGTGGCGGGCGCGGCGACGAGGTCCGCGGCCTGGGCCTCGCGGGCGGGGTTGGTGGGGCCCAGGATGGACGCTCCGCGTTTGCCGTCGATGGGCTGAGGTGCCGAGGCGTTCGACACGGTGTTGTTCGTTGGGTTCATAGGTTTCTGCTTCTCTGGGGTTGTTGTTCGCGGTCGTCCGGTGGTTTACAAACGGTGTCCACTCACCTTGACGTAGCCGTTGCCGCCCGGCGGCGCTCGGGTGCCAGTGCAGTTCGTGCAGACCGCCGGCGAACAGGCGCAGTTTACGCCTGCCAAGTCCTTGGCCGTGACCTGCCGCGCCCGGCCGGCCCCGGTGCTCTTCTTGCGGGTGAGGACGAAGGAATCCTTGCAAGGGTTGACCTCGCAAAAGCTGCGCCGCGGACCTGCGGCAGCACCAGGCGGCCGCCCTCGCGTGGCTTCGCCCCCTCGCGGTCAACTGCCCCGGCGGGGTAGTTAAAATGTAGCAGGTGGTTTGCGGCCAAACTTTGTGCATTCCGAGCACTCGTCCGCACGGTGTTGCCATCCCCGCACGGACCCTTTTTGGCTCGACGAGCACCTCCCTTGGGCGCAGGTTTTCTGCGCCAGCTAAACGGCCCGGAATCAGTATGCTCAGACATAGATCAAGACGGGTGGGCACGTAGATGAAATTGTCCCATTGGTGAATAAAGGATTTCTGAGCGGATGTTCGGCGATAAAGGCGCGAGGCCGCTGATAAAGAGCGGAAAACGCCGTTGGTCACCGACCTCCGGTCGGAGAGGAGACCTACCGCCGTTCCGCCCGAAACCCCCTTCGAGCGGTCACCCGGAAACTCGTCTGCCGAGAAGAAGCCACCGCGGTTGTCAGGCTCGCCGAAAGGTCGGCCGCCGGTCGCGTCAATGATCCGAGGGTCCATATAGGGGTAGTGCGCCGGGAAACCCAGACGTATGTCACCGCGAGTAGCGCGGCGGAGCGGAGTAGTCATCCCAGTCCCCGCCGAGGGCCTTGATGAGGTTGACGGTGGCCTGCAAGCGCTGGCCGAGGAGTTGGGCGCTGGTGCGCTCGCTTTGGAGCAGCGTGCGTTGAGCGTCGAGCACGTCGAGGAAGTTGGTGGCCCCCTGCCGGTTCGAGTTTTGGGCCAGCTCGAGGGAGCGGCGGGCGGCGTCTACCGCCCGGTTCTGCGCCTCGGCCTGGCCGGCGAGGGTGCGTAGGTCCACGAGGGCGTTCTCGGTCTCCT
>CAXTFX010000420.1:0-4360 GCA_964243185.1 uncultured Chthoniobacterales bacterium | reverse complement strand
TGCCGACGCTTCTCCTCGTCGGCGAGGAGGACCGCACGGCTGTCTTGAAGACCTACGCCCGGCCGGAGGACCAGCCGAAACTTGGGCACGTCGCCGAGCTCGCCCGCGCGGCGGCCAAGGAACTGCCGGAGGGCAGCCAGCTCGTGGTCCTGCCGGGGATCGGCCACGCGCCGCACCTGGAGGACCCGGAACGGTTCGCGCGGGCGTTACGGGAGTTTTTGGGGGAATAGAGCGGTTTTCCGTCGGGCGCGCGCGCGACGGGGGCGCCGGCACCGCTTGCGCTGGCGCCAAGCCAAGTCCAGGACCACAACGGCGCTCTAAGCTGGCTCGACGTGCACCGCGCGCCGTGCGGTCGTGGTCGCCGACTCCGGCTCCGCGAAGCTCTCCGCCGACGCGGCCGTGATCCGGCCGGGCGTCGGGGACCCCGACCGGCTCCGCAGGTAGCATTTCGTCACCAACTCGGAGAGCAGCTCCTCCAACTCCACGCTTAGGGACTCGACGCGCTTGTTGAAATACGTCAGGACGCACAGGGTCGGGATGGCGATGGTCAGACCCACGATGGTCGTGTTCAACGCCTCCGCGATGCCGGCGGCGATGCGCGCGTTGTCCACCTGCGCGCCGACGGCGCCGAAGTTGGAAAACAGGTGCACCAGGCCCGACACTGCGCCGAGCAGGCCCAGCAACGGGGCGATGCCGACGATCAGCTCCAGCCCGCCCAGCCCTGCCTCCAGCCGCAGGACCTCCCGGCGCGCCGCGGTCTGGATGGCCTCGGTGTTCTCCGCCTTGGGCCAGCGCAGGTGCTCGATGGCGACGCGCGTCAGCCGCGCCAACGGCGAGGGGTCCCCGCCCGCCAGCCGGCCCAGCGCCTCCGGGTTGCCGCCGTTGGGGAAGCGCCGGATCTCCGTGGCCAGGGTGCGCGGCAGGACCATGTCCCGGCGCAGGGCGAAGGTCCGCAGGAGCACGACGGCCACGGCTGCGACGGAGCAGATCAGCAGCGGGACCATGAAGATGCCGCCCTTCTGGAAAAAGTTGAGCATGTCCCCGAAGGGCGGGGCGAGGGCGAGGAGCGGGGAGGCGAAGGGCATGGATAAGGGCTTTGGCGGGAGCGGAGTGGGGCGGGCGGGGCTTAGAGGTTGCTGAAGGTGAAGTCAATTTCCATCTGGTTGTTGGGCAACGTGGAGGCGATCTCGGCCGGCATGGGCGGCAGGTTGGCCTCGATCACGGCGGTGATGGACACCGAGGCCAAGCTGGAACCGGAGGACCCCTGGATGATCTCCGGCCGGCGCACCCGGCCGTTGGGGTCAATGTAGAAGCGCACTTTGACCGTGCCGATCTGCACGGTGTCGGCGTTCTGCTGGATGCCGAAATACCAGCGCGAGCCGATGGCGTCACTCACGGCTTTCTGGTAGCGGCCCAGCGGCGTGTCCCGTGCGGCGATGCTCGATGGACCCCGGGTGGACAAGCCGCCTTCCATCTTGGTTTTAACCGTCTGCGGCCGGTAGCCGGGCGAGCCGGGGTTAGTGACGGGGGGGAGGGCTTCGGTGGGGGCGGTGGCGTTTTTGTAGAGCGGCGGGCCGGTGGGCTGCGGCCGGGGCGGGTCCACCGCACGGAAGTCAGGCATCGGCGGCGGCGTGGGGGTCGGCGCGCGCAGGGCGAACTCGTTGGGGTCCGGCCGCGGGGCCAGGGGCGTTGGCGCGGGCGTGGGGGTGGCTACCGCCACTGGGGTCGGCGCGGGGGTCGGCCGGGGCGTCTCGCGGTTGACCTGCGGCCGGGGCGGGTCCACGGGCCGCGGGGTGGGCGCAGGCGGAGCTTGGGCGACGGGCGGGGGGCCCTGGCCGGCGTCGTCGGCCGCTTTGTCCCCGGCAATGTATTCGCGGGTGTCGAACTCAATGGTGGGCAGCTTCCGGCCCTCCTGTGAGGGCAGGGGGAGTTCACCCGTGGGCGGCGCCTCGGAGGCGTTGGCGGTGTCCTTGTCCGATTGGAAATAAGCGTCCTCGGGAGGTTTGTCCTGCCGCTGGCGCTCTTCGGTCCGCAGGTAGGGCGGCGGGGTCGGCTTCGGGGGGCTGGACTGAGCCGTCAAATCAGGTTCCGGCTCCGGCTCGTGCGTGAAATCCAGGCGGAGGGGCGGGGCGGGGCCCTCCAACGGGGGCGTCGGCCAGAGTTGCACGGCCAACCCGACCCCCGCGGCCAGGAGCAGGTTGAGCAGCACCGAGCCGCCCAGCGCCAGCGCGACCTGCGCGGCGGAGGAGAGCGGACGTCGGCGACGGGAAGGCGGCCTCATGCGAGGGCCGACCCTAGCGCATCCCGCGGTCGGGCGCCAAAGGGACCCGTGGGGGCGACTCCCGGGTCATGAGCGGCGGCGGCGCTCGCGCTCTTTGCGTTGGGGATTGAGCGCGCCGCGCAGATCCTTGACGTGGTCGGCGTTGGTCTTGAACGTGGCACGTTCGACATCGTGGATGGTGCGGAGAGATTCGCAGTCGCTCTCAATGTATTCCTGGCTGATGAGACCCTGGAGCGTGTCCACGAGTTCGCTGTCCTCCAGCATGTCCATCCGCTCGATGAGGGCCTTGCCCGCGACCGGGCCCCCGCCGGTGCCGAGGGCTTTGATGACGGCGATCTCGCCGCCGGAAAGGGAAACTTCGCGCGCCATAAGCCAGGTTGAGCAGGGCGTGAGCCAGCGGCCTCACCCTTTCGACCGCTCGTCCGCGTCCCGTTGCAACCACGCCCAGCTTTGCTCCAGCGCGGCGGCCACCTCGGTTTTGATGCCGGTCAACTCCTCCGCCGTGAACTTCTTCCCCGCCTCGGGGGCGCGGCGGGCGAACAGGTAATACTTGATCTTCGGCTCCGTCCCGGACCCGCGCACGGCCACCCGGCCGCCATCGGCGAGGGTGAACATCAGCATCTTTTCCTTGGGCACGAGTTGGCCCTCGCTGTCGCGGATGTCCTCCTTGGCGAAGTTCTGCACGCCCGCAACCGACCGGCCGGCGATCTCCCGCGGCGGCTGGCTCTCGTAGGAGGCGAGCAGGGCCTGGATTTTCGCCGCGCCGTCGGCGCCTTCGAGCGTGATGGCGCCGTTCTTTTCCAGGTAAAAGCCGAATTCGGCATACACCTCGTCCAGCAGGGCGGGCAGCGTCTGGCCGCGGCCCTTGGCGTAGGCGGCGACCTCCGCGAACATGATGGCCGCGCCGTTGCCGTCCTTGTCGCGGGTGAAATCCGCGCCGCTGTAGCCGTAGGATTCCTCGCCGCCGAAGATGTAAAACGTCGAGTGCGCCAGCCGGGCCGCCCGCGTTTCCGACTCCGGCCGGCGGCGGTAGCCCTCGCGCGTTTCGGGCGGCAGGGCGGCCTCGTATTGGCCGAGTTTTTGGCCGATGTATTTGAAGCCAGTCAACGTTTCCACGCAGCGCACGCCGTAGCCCTCCGCGATGGCCCGTTGCAGGTCCGTGGTCACGAACGTTTTGATGATGATGGCCCGCTGCCGGTTGCCCTCGTTGAGAACCCCCTGGTCGAACAACGTTTTCGTCCGGTAATAGGCCATGAGCGAGCCGATCTGGTTGCCCGTCAGGAGCACCATCTTCCCGCCCTCGCCCCGCACGGCCACGCCCACACGGTCATCGTCCGGGTCGGTGCCGATGAGCAGGTCCGCGCTGGTTTTCTCGGCTAACGCAACCCCGAGCGCGAGGGCCTCGGCGTTCTCCGGGTTGGGCGATTTGACGGTGGGAAAACGGCCGTCGAACCCGTTCTGCTCCGGGACCACCTGGTAGTTCAGGCCCAGGGCCTCCAGCGCCGGCTCGATCATCACCCCGCCGGTGCCGTGGATGGGCGTGAAGACGATGCGCAGGTCCCGCCCGCCCGGTCCGGCGAGCAGCGCGGGGTCAAGCACCAGCGTCTTCAGCCGTTCGAGGTAGGCGGCGTCCACCTCCGCGCCCAGCGCGGTCTCCTCACCAGGCGTTTCGGCGGGCGCGAGGCCGCCGCCGGTGACGGCGTTGACCTCCGCGATGATGCCGCTCGCGTGCGGCTCGACGACCTGAGCGCCGTCGTCCCAATACACCTTGTAACCGTTGTCGTGCGGCGGGTTGTGACTGGCGGTGACGACGATGCCCGCCTGCGCCCCGATCAGCCGCACGGCGAAGGAGAGCTCTGGCGTGGACCGGGGCTCGGCGAACAGCGCCACATCCACGCCCTGGGAGGTGCCGACCTTGACGATCAACTCGGCGAACTCCCGGGAAAAATGCCGCACGTCGTGGGCGACGACCAGCTTCGGCCGCCCGGCGTGCCCCTCCCGCTGCGCCGCCTTGACCATGTAGCGGCAGAGCCCCGTCGTGGCCCGGCGCACGTTGAAATAGTTCATCGCGTTCGTGCC
>CAXTFX010000419.1:0-4363 GCA_964243185.1 uncultured Chthoniobacterales bacterium | reverse complement strand
GCGCGACGGTGCAGGAGGCCATCGCCGCCGGCTGCCCGATGCTGTTCTCCCAGGTCTCCCCCGGTCAGGAAGAGGGAAACGCCCGGCTGCTGCTCGACGCGGACGCCGGCCGGTTGACGCCCACCTCCGAGGACGTGGTCGAGGGCGTGCGCGAGGCCTTCGCCGGCCGCGGCGCGCTGGTGCGGCACTGGAGCGGGAACCTGGCTCCCCTCGGGCGACCGGACGCCGCGCGGGAGTGCGCGCGGTTCGTGTTGGGACTACTCGGGTCGTGACGAGATCCGCGCCGTTACCGCGAGATGTCCGCCTGGCTCAACAACTCGAAACCCTCGCCCATCAACGCCGCGCTGGCGCACTCGTGGTCCTCGACGTGCAGGGCCAACAACGCCCGGCCGTGCGGTCGGGTCATCAGCGGGTAGGCGAAGTAAATGTTGCACTCCGCCGACAGCAGCGCGGCCAGGACGCGGCCCAGGTCGGTGGCGACCTCCTTCATCTCCACCACCACCATCTCGCTCGTGCCAAAGGCGATCTCGTGTTCGTGGAACAGCGATTCCACCAACTCGGGGTCGGAGACGACCAGGCGCACGATGGAGGAATCCGTCGAGTCCTGCACGCTCAGGGCCAACACCTGCACGGTGTGGACGTTGAGCATCCGCACCACGTCCATGAGCGCGCCGGCCTTGTTCTTCAAGAACACTGAGAACTGGCGCACGCGCGGACCGTCGAAAGATTGCGTCGTCTGCGGGAGAAAAGTTTCTAGAGCCATGGTGCCAAGTGCGAAAAACGGGGTGCGGGGTGACCGGTCGCGGGCGCGGTCATTTGTAGGAGTAAACCACGCAGAACTCGGCCGGACCGCTGCCTTCGAGCATCTGCAGGCGAACGTAATACGGCCCGCTGACGGCCGGCGAAACCCCCGCCGCGGCCAGGGTCCGGTCCGGGTCCTGGTAGGTTTGGGTGCCGGCGACAGGCTTGCCCGTTTCGTCGCACACCGTGAGGTTGAGCTTCTTGGCTTGGTCGCTGGCTCCCACCGTAAAATAATACTGGTTTCCCGCATAAAGGTTTACCGCGAGCACCAGCCCATCTTTCCCCGGCGCGAGGGTGCCGCTCCAATGCCCGTCACGCAGCTTGAACCCGTCGTTGGTAAACGCCCCCGCGAGGTCCAGGGCGAGCACCCGCGCCGCGGTCGCCCCGTCCGTATCCGCGGCCTGGGCGGCGGGGGCGGGGAGGGGGAGCAGGATGCAGGACGCAAGACACAGGATGCGGGACAACCGGGGGAGGCGCATGACGAAGATTAATTCGGGTTAGCGATCTTGCATCCTGCATCTTGCCTCCCGTTAACTCTTCGTGGTGATGTCTTTCACCATCGCAACCGCCTGTTCGTTGATTTTCTTCACGTCCTCCTTGGTGGCCGTGGCCCCGGCGGGGAAGGAAACGAGCTTCTCGATGGCTTCCAACTGCGTCTCCAGGTTCTGGATGAGCAGCTTGTCGTGCTCCCGGGGCGGCAGGTTGGCGAGCTTGCCGCGCAGGTAGGCGACCAGCCCGGGCTGGCGGAGAACGCTGGCGGCGTTCTCGTTGAAATTTTTGGTCACCACGCTGGAAACCACCTGCGTGCCGCGCGCCCAGCCGCCGAGCGTCACCAGGGTGGTGAGTTCCTCGTCGCGTTTGGCGTCCATCGCCTGGCGGACCTCGTTTTGGGTGGCCTCGAGTTCCTCCTTGAGCTGGTTCCAGTCGTTGTCGTCGGCGAACTGCGTGATCGTTTTGCTGCGGTCAAGGATTTCCCGGGACACCCCGAGGGCCGCGGCCAGCTTTAAGATGTCCTTGCCCAGGTTTTTAACCTGCTGCGCGTCCTGGGCTTCCACGGCGATGTAGCCGTCGGCGATGAGCCCGCCCAGGTTGAGGGCAATTTGCGCGCGGTCGGCGTAAGCCGTGGAGATAGGCGTGCGGAATTCGCCCGCCCAATTGGCTTTAACTTGTTTACCCAGGGCCGCGAACAGCTCGCCCGGCGTGGGCACGGTCATCTCGTCAAACCCGGCCGCCCCGGACATCTGGGCGGCGGAGAGCACGGGGGCGGCATCCGGGGCAGCGTTCGCCGTCGGGGTCGTCGGCGCGGCGGGGATGGCCGCCGGCGTCGTCGGCGCCACGCTCGACTTGGGCGCAGGGGCGGCAGGCTTTTTCTGGCCCTGCTGCGCCCGGGCGGGGCTGGTGGTCACGACAACGACGGCGACGAGCAGCAGGGCGGCGGGCGGGAGCAGCGGCCGGAGGAAGCGCATGGGGTGGCCGATTATACCCGGGCGCGCGTTGGCCGCCAGCGCAGAATGCGGCGGTCCGGCGGTTGCGGCCGGCGGCGGGTGGGGGCAGGGTGCGCGCCCCCCATCCGGGATCCCCGCCGTTTCCTGACCGATGAAAGCTACCGTTCTCGTCATGCCCAAGCGCACCGTGCTCGACCCGCAGGGAAGCGCCGTCCGCGACGCCCTGCGCGCCCACGACCTGCCTGCCGCGCTGGCCGTCCGGGTGGGCAAGCGCCTGGAGATCGAGCTGGACGACAGCCTTTCCGCCGGGGAGGCCGAGGCGCGGCTGCACGCGCTCTGCCGGGATTTCCTCTCCAACCCGGTGATCGAGGACTACGAGCTGGTGATGACCAACGACCAGTGACCAATGTCCGAACCGAAAGGGGGCCAGCACGCCGCGATTCCCCTTTTGGCCATTGGACATCGGTCCCTGGTCGTTGGTTCTTCCCACCATGTTCGCCGTCCTCCAATTCCCCGGCTCCAACTGCGACCAGGACTGCCTGCGCGCGTTGCGGGACGACTGCAACGTTCCCGCCGAATACGTCTGGCACAGGGAAACGTCCCTGGCCGGCTTTGACGCGGTCGTCATTCCCGGCGGGTTCTCCTACGGGGATTACCTGCGGTGCGGGGCGATGGCCAAGCTCGCGCCCGTCACGGCGGCGGTGCGGGAGTTTGCGGCCGGCGGCGGGCTGGTCCTGGGCGTGTGCAACGGGTTCCAGATCCTCTGCGAAAGCGGCCTCCTGCCGGGCGCGCTCATCCGCAACCGGGACCTGCATTTCCTCTGCCAGCCACTCGCGTTGCGGGTGGAAACCAGCGAGTCGCCGTTCCTGTCGCGCACGCGCACGGGGCAGTTGTTGAGCCTGCCCATCGCGCACGGGGAGGGCTCCTATTTCGCGGACGAGGCCACCCTGCGGGACCTGGCGCGGCACAACCAGATCCTCCTGCGCTACGCCGATCCGGCCACCGGGCAACTCACGGCCACGGCCAACCCGAACGGCTCGCTTTCCTCCGTCGCCGGCATCTGCAACGCGACCCGCAACGTCTTCGGCCTGATGCCCCACCCGGACCGCGCCTGCCACCCGCTGCTCGGGAGCACGGACGGGAAGCTGATCTTCGAGTCCATGACCGACCACCTGCGCACCCGCGGCGGGAAGCGCGCGACGCCCCTGGACCGCGAGGCCGCCGCCACGACCCGCACGGGCGGGGACGTGTTCGGGCGATGACCCCGGTCGCGCCCACCGTCCTGGTCCTCAAACCCTCCTCGCTGGGGGACATCGTCCACACGCTGCCCGCCGTCGCCCGGTTCCGGCGGTCGCGGCCGGGCTGGCGGGTGCGCTGGCTGGTCAACGACGAGTTCGCCCCGTTGCTGGAAGGCAACCCGGCCGTGGATGAGGTCGTGCGGTTCCCCCGGCGGACGTTTCGCGGCGTCGGTGCCCCCTGGCAGGTGGCGCGCTGGCTGGGGGGGGAGTGGCGCGGTCGGCCGCGGCCGGACCTCGCGCTGGATTTCCAGGGGCTTCTCCGCAGCGCCGCCCTGGGCCGGCTCTCCGGCGCGCCGATCCTGCACGGGATGAGCGACGCCCGCGAGGGCGCCACCCTGTTTTACCAGCGCGTCGCCGCCGTGCCGACGGGGCCGGTTCACGCCGTGCGCCGTTACCTCGCGCTCGTGGACGCCGCGACGGGCGCGGGACCCGACCCGCGGGCGGTCCTCCCCGTGGAGTTCCCGTTGCCGACGGGTGAGCCGTGGTGGGAGACGTTGCCGGGGAGCGGGTTCCTCGTCCTGCACCCGTTCGCGCGCGGGGCGGGCAAGTCGCTTTCCGCCGGGCAGGTCCGGGCGCTCTGCGGGGAACTCGCGCCGCGCCCGGTGCTCGTCGTCGGCCGGGGCGGGGGGGCGTTGGCGGAACTGCCTGCCAACGTGCGGGACCTGCGGGAGCGCACGAGCCTGCCGCAACTCCTCTGGCTCCTGCGCCGCGCGGCCTTTGTCATCAGCGTGGACAGCGGGCCGATGCACCTCGCCGCGGCGGCGTTGCCGGAGGCGAACCGGCTGCTGTCGTTGCACAGTTGGAGCGACCCGCGCCGGG
>CAXTFX010000418.1:0-4382 GCA_964243185.1 uncultured Chthoniobacterales bacterium | reverse complement strand
CGGCGGTGCCCATCCTCGGCGTGGTCCTCTGCGCGGCGCTGATGTTGAGCCTGCCGGTGTTGACGTGGCTGCGGTTCTTCGCGTGGCTGGTCATCGGGCTGGTGATCTACTTCGCGTATGGCCGGCGGCACTCGCGGCTGGGGTCCGGGGAGGGGTGAACGGGGCGGCGCGTCCCTTCCGGGGCGTCCGACCGGGCCTGGCGCCGTCGCCGGGCCGCCCGGGCGGCGCACCCCCCGGCGCCGGCCAGCAGCAGCGCCTACGTCCCCGGCTCGGGCACGGGGTTGAACTGCACGAGCAGGCTGCGGCCGTCCGGGCTGAGGGCGACGGCGAAGGTGCCGCCGTTGGTGGCGTTGAGGAAGCCGGTCGCGTCCACGCTCGCCTCCGCCGGGTCGAAGGTCGTGATGACCCGCCCCGCCGTGGCCTGGGTGGAGGTTGCGTCGCGGTCCAGCACGAAGTTGTTGAGGGCCACGGTGCCCCCGCCCTGGCTCAACGCCGTGCCGGTCGTCGCGCCTTTGAGGGCATTTTTGCCCCCGGGTCGGACCGGGCGGAGCGGGGGATGCCCCCGCGGGGGGAGTCAGGCACGATGTGTGGATGTGCCAACCAACAAACCCGCCGCCACCACCGCCGCCTCCGTAGGGGCCACGCCGGAGGAGCGCGCGGCCAACATCCGCGCCGCCTACGCGACCATCCGCGCCAACCTGGAGGAGCCGCCGGAAATGACCGAGGACCGTGCCAACAAGCGGGCGGGCGTGGGCGAGGCGCGCAAGGGCATGGTGGACGACTGCCTGAACGCGGCCAACGAGCGGGCGGGGATGCTCTCCGGGGACTTTGACCTGGCGGACTTCGCGCGGCACGCCGGGGCGTTCGAGTCTTACGACGAGTTCGCCGATGCCAACAAATCCATCGGGGCGACGCAGGACAGCGTGAAGCAGCACCACGGCAGCCGGGCCTACCGTTACAGCCTGCGCGTGTATGAACTGGCGCAGTCCGCGGCCCGGCACGACCCCTCCTACAAGCCGCTGGTGGAGCGCCTGGCCGGGCACTTCAAGAACCGCGGCGGCCCCGGTCCCGCCGCGGCTGGCGGCGCCGGCGGCAAAATTTGACGGGTCAGCCCGGCTCCCGGACGGGCTGGCTCCATCGTTTTACGGGCTGGCCTCGCCGCTTCACGGGCCGGGTTCACCGTTCTACGGGCCAGGCTCGCCGTTTTACGGGCCGGGCTCGTCATTGAACCGGATGGGTTCATCGTTTTACGGGCTGAGTTCTCGTTTGCTGAGGCCGGCGGTTGGCGGGGACCCGCCGGGGGCAGCCTCCGGGCGCGGGAGGCCCGCCCCGCCCTCCCGGCTCCTTTTGGAAGGGACGCGGAGCCGGCGCCGGCCGGCCGCTGCGCCCCGGCGCGGCGGTGCGGGGGGCACGCGGATTTATCGCGCCAAACCCCGGCCCGCCGGGCGTAAGGTTCCCGACTTATGGCCTACCGCTCCTTCTCCGCCTTCGTTGACGCCCTGGACAAAGCCGGGGAGCTCGTCCGCATCTCCGAACCCGTCGCCACGGAGTTAGAGATCACCGCCCTCGCGGACCGGGAGATGAAGAGCCCCGGCGGCGGGCGGGCGCTGCTGTTCGAGCGGCCGACGGTGAACGGGCAGGTTTCCCGGTTCCCGCTGGCCATCAACACGATGGGCAGCCGCCGGCGCATGGCGATGGCGCTGGGACTCGAAGACGTGGACGAGCTGGCCCACCAGATGGCGCTGATCCTCAAGGCCAAGCCGCCAACCAACCTGCGGCAGGGCTGGGACCTGGCCCGGCAGGGCATTGACCTGCTGCACGCGCGGCCCAAGCGGGTGCGGAGCGGCCCGTGCAAGGACGTGATCCGGCGGTTTGGGGAAGTCGGAAGTGGGGAGTCGGAATTGGGAAGCGGGCAGGGAATTTCGTTGGATGACCTGCCGATCCTGCGGTGCTGGCCCTCCGACGGCGGGCGGTTCGTGACGCTGCCGACCGTTTACACCCGCGACCCGGACACCGGGGAGCGCAACGTCGGGATGTATCGGATGCAGGTCTATGACGGCCGCTCGACGGGGATGCACTGGCAGGTCCACAAGGTCGCCGCCCGGCACGGCAAGCGGTATTACGAGCGGGGCGAGCGGATGCCGGTGGCGGTGTGCCTCGGCGGGGACCCGGCGCTGACCTTCGCGGCGACGGCGCCGCTGCCGGACGGGCTGGACGAGATCCTGTTCGCGGGGTTCGCCCGCAAGCGCTCGGTGGAGCTGATCAAGTGCGAGACCAACGACCTGGAGGTGCCGGCGGACTCGGACTTCGTGCTGGAGGGCTACGTGCAGCCGGGGGAGCTGCGGGCGGAGGGGCCGTTCGGGGACCACACGGGGTTCTACACGCCGGTGGACGACTACCCGGTGTTCCACCTGACGGCGATCACGCACCGGAAGGACGCGGTGTATCCGGCGACGGTCGTGGGGGTGCCGCCGATGGAGGATTTCTACATCGGCGAGGCCAGCGTGCGGGTGTTCCTGCCGGTGATGCGGATGAACTTCCCGGAGATCGTGGACCTGACGCTGCCGGCGGAGGGGGTGTTCCACAACCTGGTGTTCGTGAGCATCCGCAAGCAATACGCCTACCAGGCGTATAAGATCATGCACGGGCTGTGGGGCATGGGGCAGATGATGTTCTCCAAATACATCGTCGTCGTGGACGAGGACTGCGACGTGCGCAACACGAGCGAGGTGCTGTTCCGCCTGTGCGCGAACACGGACCCGCAGCGGGACTCGACGTTCGTGAAGGCGCCCTGCGACGCGCTGGACCACGCGCCGACGGTGCCGACGGTGGGCACGCACATGGGCTTTGACGCGACGCGGAAGCTCCCCGGCGAGGGCTACGCGCGGGGCTGGCCGGAGCTGGTGCGGATGGACCCGGCCGTGGCCGAACGGATGGTGGCGGCGGCGGGGCGGCTGGGGCTGCGGTGAGGGGGCCGGGGAGAAATCTTTCGTCGGCCCGAAATACTGCTTGCCGTCGCGGGCCGTCTTCAAAAAGATGCGGGGAAACCGAACTTCAACCCCCACCCACCCAGACCTATGGCCAAAAAACTCGAAGCCTGCCAAGCCGAATTCAAGAAACTCCAGAAGGACGCGGAGGACGCCCAACACTTTGAAACGAAGTATGCCACCTTCACCGAAAAGAGCGGGGCGCTGACGGCCGAGAGCGTAAGGCAGATCGGGCGCCGGGTGCAGGTCCTCAAGGACGGCGGGGCGAAGGGGACCAGCCTGAGCGACTTCGCGAACGACGGGGAAGTGAAGACCTGCGTCAAGCTGGTGGACGACATCACCGTGCGGGAGGCGGAATTGCTGCGGGAATACCAGGGGGCGCTGGGGGACTACAAGAAGGCGTTCGACGGGTGCGCGGCCCTCCGCAAAGAGTTGGAAACGGAGATTGCGACGCGGAAGACCAAAAAGGTGGCCTTCGTCAAGATTGATTCCAAATCGCTGCCCGACCTGGAGAAGCTGCTCAAGACGATTGACGGCGAGGACCTCGCCAACGACCGGTGGCACGAGACCACCCAACCGGACAAGCCGGGCCGCTTCCGGCGCCAGTTCGACAAGGAAATCGTCACCGAACTGGCGAAAACCAAGGAGGCGAAAGCCTCCGGGGAGCAGGCGGAACTCGACGCGCAGGGGCTGAACGAGCGGGTGCTGACGGGGAACTTCAACAAGGCGCAGACGCTGTTCACCGTGGTGACGACGGGGTGCAAGGCCACGGACGAGGCCGTCGCCGCCAAGGACGCCGCCAAAGCCCGGGCCGCGTTGGCCAAAGTGATGCCGGCCTTCAAGGACCTGGAGGCGATGGCGACGAAATACGACCGCGCCCTGGCCGACAACAAGAGGGAACTGGAGGATTCCAAGGCCAAGGACAAAATCATCAAGATGGTCACGGCGATCTCCACCATGTCCAAGAACGCCAAGGTCACGGCCACCAAGTCCATCGCCGCCTTCAAGGGTCTGGGAGCCTGACCGGCCCAGGGGAGAACGGCCGGGCGGGCGGCCCGCGCGGAGTGTCCGGGACTTGCAGCGGGGCATCCTCGGAGACCGGCGCGGGCGGGTGTCCCTCGTGCCACATTCGGTGGCGAACCGGTTGATCGCCCACGCGAACGGCCTGACGCACCTGGCACCGCTCTCGGCGGGGGGTAGCCCCGCGGCCCGCCCCCGCCCGAGAGGGGGCGGCTACGGCCCGTTACGCACGGCGGCGTCCGCGGCCATCGCCATCTCCATCGCCATCTGCATGAAGGTGGCGCTCTGGCCCAGGAACAGGTTGGCCGCGGTCAGCCGGGTGACGAGCTGGACGGCGCCGATGACCGCCGTGGTGGCCGGCCGGGCGACGGAAAT
>CAXTFX010000417.1:0-4406 GCA_964243185.1 uncultured Chthoniobacterales bacterium | reverse complement strand
GGCGGGGTGGGGTGGGCGGCGGTGGACGGCGCCACGCTGGGGCTGAGCGCGGCGCCAGGCATCTTCCTCGCCGGGGAGATGCTCGACTGGGAGGCGCCGACGGGCGGCTACCTGCTCCAGGGTTGCTTCGCGACGGGCACGCGCGCCGGGCGGGGAGCGGCGGAGTTTCTGCAAAGGATGAAGGTTGAAGGATGAAGGATGAAGGCGGAGGAGAGGGGAGGGGATCGCTGGTAAAGGTCTGCCCTTCATCCTTCGTCCTTCATCCTTCATCCTTTCTCCATGATCCAAGTCATCGTCGGCACCAGCCGCCCCGGCAGCAACACGCGCAAACTCGCCGTCCAGATCGGAGAGATCTACGCCACGCAGGTCAACGTTCCCGTCAACGTCCTCGACCTCGCCACCCTGCCGCCGGCGGTGTTCGCCCCGGGGGCGTATGCCGACAAGCCGGCGGATTTCGCCCCGTTCTCCAAGGCCATCATCGAGAGCGATGGGTTGGTCTTCGTCGTCCCGGAATACAACGGCTCGCTGCCGGGCGTGCTCAAGCACTTCATTGATTGCTGGAAATACCCGGAGAGCTTCGAGCGCCGCCCGGTGTGCTACGTCGGCATCTCCTCCGCGGGCAGCGGCGGCCTGCGCCCGATCGAGCACCTGGCGCAGATCATGGCCTACCGGAACACCTTCCAGTTCCCCGAGCGCGTGTTCCTGACCGGCATCGGCGACCTCATGGACCCCACCACGGAGAAGCTCAAGGACCCCGCCTTGGCCGCCCGGCTGGAGAAGCAGGCACGCGGCTTCGTGGAGTTCATCCGCCGGCTCAAGCCAATCTAGCCAAGGCGGAAGGTGGAAGGCGGAAGGCGGAAGTAAAGAAGGCGGGAAACCAGAAACGGCGTTTTCCTCCGCAACTCTGCCCTTCCGCCTTCCGCCTTCCGCCTTCCGCCTTCGTCATGCCCCGCCCCGCCTTCTGGCTCACCGTCGTGCTCGTCCTCGCCGGGCTGCTCGGGTTGCGGGAAACCCGGCGGACGGACGGGGCGCTGGCGGTGGTGGACGCGCGGTTCCTGGATTGGCTGATGGCCAACGCCAGCGCCGGCAACGCGCGCCGGGGCGAACCCGCGGGTGCGACGAGGGTGGTCCTAGTGGAGATTGACGACGCCACGCTCGCCGAGCGCGCCGGGGGCGCCCCGGGGGCGCGCGGGGTGCCGGAGCCGCCGCTCTCGGCTCTGGATTACGCCCTGTTCCTCCAGGGCGCGGAGAGCCTCGGGGCGGCCGTCGTCGCCGTCGAGCCCGTGCTGGCGTGGCCGCGGGAGCGGCAGCAGGGAGAGTATGAGCGCATCCTCCTGACCCAGGCCCTCCGCGCGCCCAAGCTCCTGCTCGCCGTGCGTGCGGCCGGCGAGCGACGGCGGGCGGCAGCGGCGGCCGACCCGGAGCTGCCGGCGGTGGAAAACCGGCCGTTGAGCCCACTGGCGGCGTCCGGCGGGGGGCTGCCCAAGGCGAACCCGGCGGCGGTCGTCGCCCCGTTGCGGCGGATTCGCGGGGACGTTTCCACCCTGCCCGAGTTGACCGACCTCGCCCGGCGCCCGGCCGAGCGGCTGTTGTTGACGGGCACGCCCGGCCCGGCCGATCTGCCCGCCGGGGTCATCCGGCCGGATGGCGACGGCATCGTCCGCGCCGTCCCGCTGCTCTTCCGCGGACCGGAGGGCGAGGTGCTCCCCGCCTTCGCCCTCCAGGCGGCCATGCTCCTGTTCCGGCTGACCCCCGGCGAGATCGCGGTGGACCTCGACGCCCGGGTGGTGAGCCTCGGCGCGTCGGCGCGCGTGCCCATTGATGCCGCCGGGGCGATGCGGGCGGACTTCACGGGCATCCGCCGGCTGCCCCGGCTCGCCCTGGACGATTTCCTCCTGGCCGCCGGTGGGAACCGCGGCGCCGCCCCGCCCGCCGCCGCCGCCGCCGGCGGCATCGTGCTCCTCGGGCGCACCGACGCGACGGCGCGCACCCTGGCCCTGCCGACGGGGGAACCGGGCGCGCCGGCGGAGCTGATGGCCGCGGCGCTGGGCACGCTGGGCCGCCGGCTGTTCATCCTCCGCGCGCCGTGGGTTTACGACCTGGTGGTCATCGTCGGCGTGGTCCTCCTGGGGCGCGCCTTCCTGCCCCTGCGCCGGGGCACGGCGCTGGCGCTGACCGGGGCGTTCTTCCTGGTCTATACCCTCATCGCCCTGACCATTTTCGAGATCGGCCGCCTCTGGCTGCCCTGGGCGCTGGCGGCGGGGCTGCTGTTGACCCTGGCGGCGTTGCTGGTGGGGTTGACCACGCCGGGGGCGCCGGGCCGGCCGGAGATGCCTCACGCAGAGGCCGCCGGGGTCGCAAAGGAGGGAGAAGCGGTGAGATGAAGGTTTGCTGAAACCTCCCGACCTGCCCCTCTCTTTTATACCCCCTTTTTCCTTTCTCCCTCCTTTGCGACCTCGGCGGCCTCTGCGTGAGGCATCCGTGGCGCCTCTTGCCAGCGACCCCCCCTCGGCGATGCTCCCCGCCACTTTTATGACGACGACCACACGGCAAATCGGCATCGGCCTCGCGGGCCTCGGCACCGTCGGGGCGGGCGTGGCTAAACACCTCGCCCGCAACCGCGCCCTGCTCCTGGAACGCCTCGGCCTGGAGCTCGCCCTCCGCCGCGCCGTCGCCCGTGATCTGGCCAAACCCCGGCCGGGCGTGGACCCGCTGCCCGCGGGCAAGCTCACCGACCGTTGGGAGGACCTGATCGAGGACCCAGCGGTGGAGGTCGTCGTCGAGCTCATGGGCGGCATCGAAACGCCCCTGGCCCTCATCCGCGCGGCCATCGCGGCGGGGAAAACGGTCGTCACGGGGAACAAGGCCCTGCTCGCCGCCCACGGGCCGGAAATCTTCGCCCTCGCCGCCGAGCGCCGCGTGCCCGTGTTCTTCGAGGCCAGCACCGCCGGGGGCATCCCCATCATCAAGAGCATCCGCGAGGCCTTCATCGCCAACCATATCCGGTCCATCCACGGCATCATCAACGGCACGAGCAACTACATCCTCACCCGCATGACCGACCAGCCCGGCCTGGACTTCGCCGACGCCCTCGCCGAGGCCCAGGCCGCCGGCTACGCGGAGGCCGACCCGACGCTGGACGTCAACGGCTGGGACGCCGCGCACAAGGCCATCATCCTCGCCTCGCTGGCCTACGGCTTCTGGGTGCCCGCGGCGGACGTCTTCGTGGAGGGCATCGAGCGCGTCACCGCTACCGACATCCGCTTCGCGGACGAGATGGGCTACCGCGTCAAGCTCCTGGCCATCATCAAGGCCGAGGACACCCCCGGCGGCGACGCGCGCGGCCCCATCGAGGTGCGCGTCCACCCCACGCTCATCCCGAAGACCCACGTCCTCGCCAGCGTCGGCGGCGTCTTCAACGCCGTCGCCGTCCGCGGGGACGTGGTTGGCGAAACCCTCTTCTACGGCCGCGGCGCCGGCCAGGACCCCACCTCCAGCGCCGTCCTGAGCGACCTCGCCGAGGCCGCCTTCGCCCTGCGCCCCGCCGACACCGCCGACGTGCGCCGCCGCTGCTACGGCTTCACCCCCCACGGCCTCTACGGCGCCTGCCGGCCCCTAGGCGAAATCGAATCCCGCTACTACCTGCGCCTCGCCGTGGACGACCGCCCCGGCGTGCTCGCCCGGGTCGCCGGCGTGCTCGGCGACCACGGCATCGGCATTTCCTCCGTCAACCAGCCCGAAACCCACGACGCCGAGGGCCGCGCCCAGCTCGTGCTCATGCTCGACCGCGCCCCCCACCGCCAGATGGACGCCGCCCGCGGCCACATCGAGGCCCTGGAAGCCGTCCGCGCCCCCGCCCAACTCCTGCGCGTCGAGACGCCCTGAGCGGCCGTTGCCGGGGTCTGGTTAACCCGTTAACCTGAAACCATGATGCCCTACCTCCCCGGCTTGGCCAAGCTCCTGCAACGGCCGGACCTCCCCCTGCTGGCGGACGCCATCAACCGCCACCTCGCCGACGAGCGCCAGCGCCGAGCGCGCTTCCGCGAGGAGATCACGCCCTCCATGAAGGCGGAGTTCATCAACGGGGTTGTCATCATGCACTCCCTCGCCCAATTGCGGCACCTCCGGGTCACGCGACGCAGCGCCGTCCTCTTGGACCTCTTCGCCCAGGAGCACGGCTCGGGTGAGGTGCTCATCGAGAAGGCCATGATCTCGACCGCCCGCAACGATTATGAGCCGGACGTGGTCTTCTACCGCGCCGACCGCACCCGTGACTTCCGCGAGGACCAACTGCTCTTTCCCGCCCCGGACCTCATCGTGGAAGTCCTCTCCCCCGGCACGGAGAAGGCCGACCGCGGCACGAAGTTCCGTGACTACGCCCCGAGTGAAGTTCCCGAATACTGGAT
>CAXTFX010000416.1:0-4413 GCA_964243185.1 uncultured Chthoniobacterales bacterium | reverse complement strand
GAGCACGACGAAATCCGCGCGCTTGCCCGCCTCCAGCGTGCCCCGGTTCTTCTCGTCGCCGACCACCATCGCGGAGTTCCGCGTGGCGCAGACCAGGGCGTCCATCGGCTTGAGCCCGGCCTGGACCATCAACTGCAACTCGCGGTGCTCCCCGAAGCCGGGGACGCGCGTCGGCAACCCGCCGGAATCCGTGCCCATCGCCACGACCACGCCCGCGTCGAACAGCGCCTTCAGGTTCTTCTGGCCCATCGCCGCGGCGGCCTTGTTCTTGGGCGTGTTCGGGTTGGCGGCCATCTTGGTGGCGTAGTCCGGGCTGGTCCAGAGCGTGAGCAGCGCGGGGTCCACCGCCCGGGTGAAGGTCGGGTCATCCATCCACGCGGGGTGCTCGGCGTAGATGAACTGGGACTCGTCCAGGGCCAGCGTGGCGATGTAGGCGACCTGCCGCTCCTTCATCGCGGCGATCAGCTCCGCGTCCACCGGCCGGTCGCGCACGGAATGCGCCAGCACGTCCACGCCCGCCTTGAGCAGGGTCTTGGCGTCGTCCAGGTAGAAGACGTGGGAGGCGACGCGCAGGCGGGCTTTGTGGGCCTCGTCAATGATGGCCGGGAAGATGTCCGGGTTCATCTTCGGCACGCTGCCGAAGAGGTCGTCCAGCCAAATTTTGATGAGGTCCGGGTGCCGCCCGGCGATGTCGCGCACCTGCTGGCGGGCCTCCTCGGCCGTGGCGGGGCGGTAGATCTGGTCCGCGCCGACGGTCTGCGGCGGCACGGCCCGCGGCACGCCCAGGCCGCGGTCGGCCGTGAAGATGTCCGCGCCGGGGAACTTGCCCTGCCGCTGCTGGTCGCGCCACTGGTAGAGCACGTCGCCGTTGAGCCCGAGCGAGAGCACGGCGGTGACGCCGTAGCGCTCGTATTGGCCGAGCTGGGCGGAAACGTTCTCCAGGGAAAAGTTCTCCGGGGCGACGGTGTTGCCCTTGGTCACGCCGAGGTGGCTGTGGGCGGAGATCAGGCCGGGGATGATGGTCTTGCCCTTGAGGCTGACGATCTGCGCGCCCTCCGGCGCCTTGACCTCGTGCATGGCCCCGACGGCGGCGATGCGCCCGCCCTGGACGACCAGCACCGAGTTCTCCACCGGCTCGCCCCCCGTGCCGTCAATCAGGCGCGCCCCGAGGAACACGGTGGTGCCCGCGGGCGCCGGCGCGGCGGCGGGGGTGTTCACGACGTCCTTGGCGGCTTCCTTGGCCGCTTCTTTCAGGGCGTCTTTCTGCGCCCGGGCCGGCGCGGGACCGCCCAGGGCGAACCAACCGAGGGCAAGCGCGAACAGGGGGGCGAGGCGGAGGGAGGGGGAGGGTTTCATGTGAGAGAGAGGGAGGAGACGCGACCGGCCGGGGGCGGCCCGCGACCTTGTGTGAATCGCACCCGCCGCCCGGCCGGCCTTCCGCCCGACGCGGGTTCCCCCGGAACGTGCCCGGACCGTCGGCGATCCCGTTGCGTCCGGGCCCGCTTGGGACCACAGGATAGGCACGATGGCCACGCTCAAGCTCGCCCAAAACCAAGTCTGGAAACGCGGGGGAGAATATCTTCGCATCGTCGCCCTGGACCGCCGCGAGGTGCGCTACAAAGCCATCCGCGACCTCCTGGCCGGCGAGGGCGAACACCGCCACGTCTCCAAAAAGGAGTTCTGCCGGCTGCTCAAAGAGGCCACCCTGCTCACGCCCGAAGAGGTGCGGGCAACCTGGCTGCAAGCGGCGGCGGACGGCGGCGACCCGACCGGGCCGGACCCGTCGGAGGTCTGATTGAGCGCGGCATCTCTTTCGCCGGGAATCTACGGGCGCGCGAATTCCACCACGCCGGCTTCCTCCGCAATTTTTTCGAGGCCCGGCACCAGGGGTTGCAGCTCGATCCAGCCTTGCGGCGAGATCAAGCCACGCATGGCCCCCCGGACTTTGCTGACCCCTTCCAGCGCCACGTCGACCACCGGCTGGTTGAGCTTGCCGAAGTAGAGGACAAAATACTTCGACCGCACCCGGTTGACCACGAGCAGCGTCTCCTGGGGGCGCGCCGAGGCGCCGAAACGCTCCAGCGCCGGGACCTGCGGCAGCAGATCCCGCTTCGAGCGGAGGGAATAATCCGACCACGCGACCGGCGCGATCCCCAGGGCCGCGACCACCACCAACGCCGCCCGCCAGGCGGGGGGAAGGTGGCTGGCCAGAAGGACCGCCCCGCCCGACACCGCCAACAACGGCTGCACCGGGAACAGATAACGTTGGGACTTGCTCGTGAACAACCCGAGGACCGCGAGATACGCGGCGGCGAGAACCGCAACCTCGTAAAATCGCGCGGCCACCGAGCCGTCCGGTCTCCAGCCCCGCCAGAGGACCCAGGCGGTGCCGCCGAGCGCGAGGAGACCGAACGGCCCCCATTTCGACAGCAGCCAGACCATGTAGGTGGCGGGTCCGTAGGTCGGCATGGTCATCTGCCGGTCCAGCAAGCCGCTGATCTCCTCCCGGCCAGCCACCTCCCACCAGGCGGCTCCGAACCGCGCAAATTGGACCGCGGGCCAGACCGCGCTCAACGCCGTCGCGATGACCAGACCCAGCCGCAGTTCGCGGGAGCGCCAGGCTCCGCCCTCGCGCCAGCCCCGGAGCCCGAGCCAGACGATCCAAAAGAGCAAGGGCAGCGGCAACTTGTAGAGGCTGCCGAGCCCGGCCAACAGCCCGGCGGCGATCCACCACCGCGGCTGGCGCGTCGCCCGTTCGCTGGCGACCAGGACGCCGAGCGTCCAGAACGTCAAACCCATGTCGAGCAGTCCGACGCGGGCGTATTGCAGAAACGGCCCGTGCAAGCCGACAAACAGCACGCTCAACGCGGGCAGCCAGGGCAGGGCGGGGGCGAGCGTCCGCGCGTGGACGGCGGTGAGGGCAAGGGCTCCCACCGCAAAGAGCGCGCTCCAGCACCGGATGGCGAACTGGTGCTCGCCGAAGGCTTTGAAGGTGGCCGCCGTCAGCCAGTAGTGGAGTGGAGGCTTGTTGAAGCTGGGCTTGAAATTCGCCCGCACGACCCCGAAGTCGCCGGTGAGCAGGAATTCCCGGGCGCGCTCGGCGTTCTTGATTTCGTCGTAATACCAGAGCAGGCCATCGCCGAGCCGGTGAAACAACAACGCGGCAAACAGCGTGACCAGCAGCCAGGCGATGAGCGCAGGACGCGGCGCGAGCAGGTTCATTCCTATGGGAGAGGCATCTCGCGAGGCGTCGGCGCTTCTCGGGCAGGGGAGCGCCGGCGGGGGCCTGCCGGGCAGGTTCACCTCTCCGGGAGCACCGCTTTCGCCGGTCCGCCGACGGTCAGGCCCCCGGGCCGGCGGCGTAGCGGAGCACGGCGACGAGGTGACACCCGCTGCCCAGGAGCACGAAGCCGTGCCAGAAAGAATGGGCAAAGCGCAGCCGCCGGTCCACCGCGAAGAAAACGATCCCGAGGGTGTAGCTCAGGCCCCCGGCCAGGAGCCACCCGAAGCCCGCCCAGCCGACCGCGCTGAACAGCGGGCGGATGGCGACCATCACCAGCCAGCCCATCAGCAGATACACCCCCGTGGAGAGCCATTCGTAGCGGAAGCCGACCCGGAGCTTCAGCAGGATGCCCGCCGCGGCCAGGGTCCACACCGCGCTCAAGAGGCTCCAGCCCCACGGCCCGCGGAGCACGCCCAGCGTGAAGGGCGTGTAGGTGCCGGCAATGAGGAGGTAGATGGCCGCGTGATCCAGGAAGCGGAAGCGCGCCTTGAGCCGGCTGCCCGGTCGGAACAGGTGGTAGCCCGTCGAGGCGGCGTAGAGGAGGATGAGGGTCACGCCGAAAACGGTCGCCCCGACCAGTTGCCACGGGTCCCCTTGCCACCAGGCGTTGAGCGCCAAGAACGGTAGCGCGACCAGGCTGGCGAGCAGGCCCGCGCCGTGGCTGAGGAAATTGGCCAACTCCTCGCCGGCCGTGGGGGAATGCTCGCTCGTCATGGGTAGAGGTTCGTCAAGAGCAACCGCTGCCAGAAGTGGCATGGGGTCGGCAGTTTAGGCCAAGTTTTAACGGGAGGAAACGCTTTTGTCGCAGGCCCGTGGCGCCGCCGGCCGCCGCCCAGCCGCGTTGACCGGGTTCCCCGCCGGTGTAACCTCCGCACCCGCCGTTCGCCGATGCCATGAGCACGCCGCCCGTTTCCTACAAAGACACCCTGCGCCTGCCCCGCACCGACTTCCCGATGAAGGCCGGGCTGACGGCGCGCGAGCCGGAAACCCTCGCCCGCTGGCGGGAAACGGACCTCTACGGCCGCATCCAGGCCGCCCGGGCGGGGGCGCCGGTTTCCCTGCTCCACGACGGGCCGCCCTTCGCCAACGGCGACGTCCACATGGGCACGGCGCTCAACAAGGTGCTCAAG
>CAXTFX010000415.1:2473-4414 GCA_964243185.1 uncultured Chthoniobacterales bacterium | reverse complement strand
AGGAGCGCTTCCTGCACGCGCTGAACTACTGCCTGGTCCTGCCCGGGCCGGAGGCCCAACAGTTGGCCATCTACCTCGGCTGGCTGCTGCACGGGGTTTGCGGGGGGTTGGCGGCGGGCGGGTTGTTCCTGCTGCCGGCCGTGGTGCTGCTGTGGGCGCTATCCTGGCTGTATGCGGCCGGCGGGCGGGGCCGGCGCGGGTAGCGGTGTTCGGCGGGCTGAAGGCGGCGGTGTGGCGGCTGGGGCGGAAGGTGCTGCGAACGCCCGGAAGGTGGGCGCTGGCGCTCGGGGCGTTCGCGGCGCTGGCGACGGAGAAGGTGCCGTTTCCATCGGCTTCCTCGGCGCGTGGCGTCACCCGGACATGGGGGTGAACCCGCTGCTGGCGGGCACCCTCGGGGCGCTGCTGACGACGTGGGTGACGTTTGGCCCGTCGTTCGGCTTCGTCCTGCTCGGGGCGGCGCCTTGGGTGGAGCGGGTGCGGGGGCGGGCGCCCCGGCTGGACGCGGCGCTGGCGGCGTGGTTCGACGCGGCCGGGCTGTTCGCGGGCGGGCGGCTGGGACCCGTGGGCGCTCGGGCTGGCCGGGGCGGCGCTGGCGGCCCTGACGTGTGGGCGCCGGGTGAACGTCGTCGGGGTGATCCTCGGCGCTGCGGCGTTGGGGGCGGGGCGGTGGATGCTGGGCTTGGGCTGAGGGAGATTGTCCCGGTTGCGCCCGGCCGGCGAGCGGCTAACCTCCGAATTCCTACTTGTCCGATAGGATTGGCTTGAAAACTCCTGTTCCCCCCACCGCGTTGACCGCCCGGCTCCTCCTGCCCCCGACGCTGCCCGCGCAGGGTCCGAAGGTCGAGTTGCTAAACGTTTCCTACGACCCGACCCGCGAGCTCACCCTGGGTTCAATGCCGCCTTCGCCAAGATGAAGCCGCTCCTGTTAGCCCTCGCGACTACCCTGATGGTAGCCTGCGGCCCCTCGCCGACCCCGACGACGCCGGCGCCGGCTCCCGGTGGCACCCCGGCGCCGGCAGCCCCCGTGGCGGCGGTGACGCTGCTCAACGTTTCCTACGACGTGGCGCGGGATTTCTACCGGGACTTCAACCCGGCGTTCACCAGGGCTTACCAGGCGCAGGGCGGGCCGGCGGTGACGGTCAACCAGTCCCACAACGGCTCCTCCGCGCAGGTCCGCGCGGTGCTCGACGGGCTGGAGGCGGACGTGGTGACGATGAACCAGCAGACCGACGTGGACAAGCTGGCCGAGGCCGGGTTCGTGGCGAAGGACTGGCGCACGCGGCTGCCGGAGCACTCCGCGCCGTATGCCTCGACCATTTTCTTCCTGGTGCGCGCGGGCAACCCGAAGGGCATCCGGGACTGGGGCGACCTGGTCAAACCCGGCGTGCAGGTCATCATCCCGAACCCGAAGCTCTCGGGCAACGGCCGTTACTCCTACCTCGGCGCGTGGGCGTGGGCGCTACGGCAGCCCGGCGGCGACGAGGGGACGGCCCGGGAGTTCGTCGCCAAGTTGTTCCAGAACGTCCCCGTGCTGGACGCCGGCGGCCGGGCGGCGACGAGCACCTTCGCCCAACGGGGTCTCGGCGACGTTCTGTTAACCTTCGAGAGCGAGGTCAACGTCATCAAGAACGACCCGGCGTTCAGCGCGAGCGGCAGGCTGGAAGCCGTGGTGCCCAGTGCGAGCATCCTGGCGGAAGCGCCGGTGGCCTTGGTGGAGAAGTTCGCCGACCGGCACGGCACGCGCGCAACGGCGGAAGCCTACCTGAAACACCTGTTCTCCGACGAGGGCCAGGAGCTGGCGGCCAAGTATTACTACCGTCCGCGCTCGGCCGCCGTGACCGCGAAGTATTCCGACCGGTTCCCGAAGCTGGAACTGCTCAACGTGGACGACGTGTTCGGCGGCTGGACGAAGGCGCAGGCGACGCACTTCGCGGAGGGCGG
>CAXTFX010000415.1:0-2373 GCA_964243185.1 uncultured Chthoniobacterales bacterium | reverse complement strand
TCGGCGACGTTCTTCAAGACGGCCGGGATGGAGCCCGCGAGGTTCTGGGAAACCGTCGCCTCCGCCCGGGCCCTGGCTTCCTACCGGCTGACGTTTGGCGCCTCCTTCGCCGCCGCCCTGGTCAACGCCGTCGCGGGGCTGGGCATCGCGTGGACGCTGACGCGCTACCGGTTCCCCGGCCGCAACGTGCTCGACGCGATGGTGGACCTGCCCTTCGCCCTGCCCACGGCCGTGGCCGGCATCGCGCTGACGACCCTCTACGCGCCCAACGGCTGGATCGGACACCTCCTGCCGTTCAAGGTCGCCTACACCCCGTTGGGCGTCTCGCTGGCGCTGCTGTTCATCGGGCTGCCGTTCGTCGTGCGGACGGTCCAGCCCGTGCTGGCGGACCTCGGGCCGGAGCTGGAGGAGGCGGCGATGTCGCTCGGCGCGGGCGGTTGGCAGACGTTCCGGCGCGTGGTGTTCCCGGAGGTGTTCCCGGCGCTGTTGACGGGCTTCGCGCTGGCCTTCGCGCGGGCGCTGGGGGAATACGGCTCCGTCGTGTTCATCTCGGGCAACCTGCCGAACAAGACGGAGATCACGCCGCTGCTCATCATCACGCGCCTGGAACAATACGACTACCGCGGCGCGACGGCCCTGGCCGTGGTCATGCTGGTGATCTCCTTCGCGCTCCTGCTCGTCATCAACCTCCTGCAAAAGTGGGCCGGACGGGGCCGGGCGTCCGTTTAGAACCTGGCATGAACGCCCGAGCACAAGCCGACGCCGTCGCCCTGGCGCCCTCGCTGGCGCCGGTCGCGCCCTCGCCGCGTCCCCCCGCCCCGCTGACCTCCGTGGGCGCCTCGCCGCGGGCGCGCGCCGTGTGCATCGGGGGGACGGTCGCCTTCCTCGGGCTGTTCCTGCTCGTGCCGCTGGTGGCCGTGTTCGTGGAGGCGTTCCGCAAGGGCGCGGGGGTTTACCTGGCCGCCCTGCGCGAGCCCGTCGCCTGGTCGGCCATCAAGCTGACCCTGACCGCCGCCGCGCTGGCCGTGCCGTTGAACACCGTTTTCGGCGTCGCCGCCGCGTGGGCGGTGGCCCGGTTCCGGTTCCCGGGCCGGAGCCTGCTGTTGACGCTCATTGACCTGCCCTTCGCCGTTTCCCCGGTCGTCGCCGGGCTGATCTACGTGCTGCTCTTCGGGCGCAACGGCTGGCTGGGGCCGTGGCTCGGCGAGCATAACATCAGGATCATCTTCGCGGTCCCCGGCATCGTCCTGGCGACGATCTTCGTGACGTTTCCCTTCGTCGCCCGCGAGCTGATCCCGCTGATGGAGGCGCAGGGCTCCGACGACGAGCTGGCCGCGTTGTCCCTCGGCGCGACGCCCTGGCAGATGTTCCGCCGGGTGACGCTGCCGAACATCAAGTGGGGCCTGCTCTACGGCGTCATCCTGTGCAACGCCCGCGCGATGGGCGAGTTCGGCGCCGTGTCCGTCGTCTCCGGCCACGTCCGCGGGCAGACCAACACCATCCCGCTGCACGTCGAGATCCTGTATAACGAATACCAGTTCGCCGCCGCCTTCGCCGTGGCGTCCATCCTCGCCGGGCTGGCGCTGGTGACGCTGGTGTTGAAACAGGTCGTCGGGCGCAAACGGACCGATGGCTAACCACAGATGAAGTGCCCGCGGAACACGCGGAAGGACGCGGAAAACCAGAAGCAGAGAAACTGAAAGATTCTTCTCGTTCCTTCCTTTTCCGCGTCCTTCCACGTGTTCGCGGGCCTTCCCTTCACCTCTCCGCCATGCGCTTAGAAGTCCAAAACATCCGCAAAGAATTCGGTCGTTTCGCCGCGCTGGAAGGCGTCAGCCTCGCGGTGAACGACGGCGAGCTCGTCGCCCTGCTCGGGCCTTCCGGCTCGGGCAAGACGACGCTGCTCCGCATCATCGCCGGCTTGGAGTTCGCCAACGAGGGGCGCGTGCTCTTCGACGGGGACGACGTTTCCACCCGGCCCGTCGGCGCGCGCGGCATCGGCTTCGTCTTCCAGAACTACGCCCTGTTCCGGCACATGACCGTGGCGGAAAATGTCGCCTTCGGCCTGAAGGTGCGCCCGCGCCAGACCCGGCCGGCGGCGGACGTCATCCGCACGAAGGTCGCCGAGCTGCTCGACCTCATGCAGCTCCCCGGCCTCGGCGGCCGTTACCCCGCGCAGCTCTCCGGCGGCCAGCGCCAGCGCGTCGCCTTCGCCCGCGCCCTGGCCATCGAGCCGCGGCTGCTGCTGTTGGACGAGCCCTTCGGCGCGCTGGACGCCAAGGTGCGTAAGGAGCTGCGCCGCTGGTTGCGCGAGGTCCAGGGCCGGCTGGGCATCACGGCCATCCTCGTCACCCACGACCAGGACGAGGCCCT
>CAXTFX010000414.1:0-4425 GCA_964243185.1 uncultured Chthoniobacterales bacterium | reverse complement strand
GCCGGAGCCCTTCGAGCGCATGGTGCGCGACCTGACGATGTATCTCCGTCAGCCCGCCCCCGACGCCGCCGCCGCCCGCGTGGCCCGGCTGGTGTTGGCGGAGCGGGCGGAGGTTCCCGCTTACGCGCAGTGGGCGGGGCGGCGGTGGTAAAAAAGGCCCGCGGAACCCGTGGGGGGACGCGAAAAAAGGGGGTTCTTTCTGTCTGCCGCGTTCAACTCCGTTGGACCGCCGGTAAGAGTGAGGTGGACGGCGCGGTTTGTCTGCGGCGGTCTCGCCGACTCGGCTCTCGCGCCGTTGCTTGCGCGAAGCGCCTGGAAATCATGGACGCCTGCGGCGTAGTCATGGCGCGAGGGGCCGCGCCATCCACCTCGGGAAAGGGGGTTGCGCCGGAGGTCCCTTAGCCAGCCAACTCGCTCCGCGCGCCGCCCAAGGCCGCCGGAACTCCCGCGGGGACGTTGACGCGCCGGCCGAACCGCCGCCAGCACACCACGCCGACGAAGGTGAGGTCCAAGGCGACGGCGACCATCGCCTTGCCCTCGCCGCCGACGCCGAAACCGTAAGAGTGCAGCCCTTTACCCAGGACGAAGTTCACCCCATACCAGGCCATCACGACCGAGGCGAAGCAGATCACGCTCGCCACGGCCAAGCCGAATTGACCCCACCACCCCGCCATCCGGCCGTGGATGGCAGCGACGTAGCAGAGCAGGGTGATGAGCGCCCACGTTTCCTTCGGGTCCCAGCCCCAGAACCGGCCCCAGGAGTAGTTCGCCCACACGCCGCCGAGGATGGTGCCCACCGTGATGAGCAGGATGCCGAGCTGGATGACCCGGTAGAGCCAGAAGTGCAGCGCCGCGTCGCCGGCCGCCGCCTCCGGCCGGAGCAGGTAGCGGAAGAGGACGACGTGCGCGAAACCCATCGCCAGGGCGAAGGCGCCGTAGGAGGCCGTCTCGGTGAGCACGTGCGTGGTCAGCCAGAAGTTGTCCCGCAGCACGGGCACGAGCGGGTCAATGCTCGGGGGCATGGCCACGGGGGCGTTGAGGACCAGCAACATCGTCAACGCGCTCACCGGCAGCGCGGCGTGCAGGTAGGTCGTCGTCCGATAACGCGCCCAGAACAGGAAACCCAGCAGCGTCACCACGAAGGAAACCCACACCACCGACTCGAACATGTTCGTCACCGGCGGCCGGCCGGCGATGACGCAGCGCAGCCCCAGGCCCGTCGCGTGCAGGAGCAACCCGCCGACACCGGCCAGGACGCCCGCCCCGCGCAGGACCCGCGCCGCGCGCGAGGGCAGGGCGCCCGCCGCCAGCAGCGCGAGCGCGAGCGCGTAGAGACCAGCGGCCTTCGGGAACGCGCCGAGGCGGTTGTAGAAGCTCTCCGTGCCGAGTTCCTGCTCGGTCGGGTAAACGCCGGGACAGAGCGCGCGCAAGCTCTCGCGCAGACCCCGGGCGCGGAGCTGGAAGTTGAACGAGTCCCCCGTGAGGTAGGCCGTGGCCATCGCGGCGAGGTTCTCGCGGGAAGCGGCGAAGCGCGGCTCGCCGAAAGCCTTTTCCGCTTCCGGCGGCGTGATCCAGGCGTCCTTGACCCGGGCGTCCGGCCGGGGCGGGACGATGAGGAAAGCCGCGCCGTGGTTGAGGTTGCTGAGGAGCGTCATGCGCTCGGAGACGTTACGCACCTCCTGGCCGGTGCGGTCCACCTCCTCCTTGTTGCCGGCGCGCAGGGTTTCGTGGACCTCGGCAGCCATCTTCTGGAGGGCGGGCAGCTTCGCCAGTTCCTCGAACGAGAACCGTTTGCGCTCCGCGTCCAAGCCGAGTTGCACGACCAGCGGCCGGTAGTTGAGCAGGATCATCGGCTCCTTCTGCCAATCGTGCCCCTCGCCGAGCAGAACGGAGAGGAGGAACTCGTCCGGTGCCCAGCGCCGGCCGGCGGCATCCGTCCACGCGCTGCGGCCGGTGATGCGTAGCAGGGCTTCGCGCGCGTAGGTCCCCAGGGGTTTGCGCCGGCCGCCGTCCTGCACCGCGAGCCGGCCGAACTGCTCGAAATCGGTTTCTACAAGGTGGGTGCCGACGGAGGGGGTTTGGGCGCGGGAGGGGGGGGCGAAGATGCCAAGGAAAGCGACCATCAGCGACAGAAATGCGGGCCAGGAGGGCCGCGGGGAAACTGCGGTTTGGGTTTTCATCAAGGTTTAGAAGCACGCGCCTTCGCCGCCGCGGCCTCCCCGGCGTGCGGCCGGCCGTAGAACAGGGTGGCGATGCCGGCGCAGAGCAGCAGGCAGCCGATCCACTTTAGCAGCCAACCCGGGTCGCGTAGGATTTGCACGCTGCTCTGGTCGAGGTTTTCGGGGTTCCAGGAGGCCTGCGAGATTTTGTAGGTGAACCCCGTCCACGTGAACAGCGGGCCGCCGGGAAAGTTGTGCGGGTTGTTCATCCAGCAGCTCCCGGTGTCCGTCCGGCCGTCGTTGGCGGTGACACGCAGGGTGCTCTTGAAGCCGGCCGGGTCGTCGGTGCCCTCGTTGCGCTCGACCTCAAAATTTGTCAGTTCCAGCCCGATGGGCAGCGGCTCGATCTGCCAGCCGTAAACGAGTTGCACGGGCCGGTCGTCGGGCTGGCCGGTCGTCGGCGTCGTGACCTGCCAGCCGGCGCCGACCCACTGCTCGTGCGTCGGCTGGCCGGGGCGGGAGAGGCGCACGCGCACCCCGTCTCCGTTCGGACCGGCACCGCCGCTGCCCTGCACCGGGCCGCCGCCTTTGGGCCGGGTTTCGGAGGGCTCGAACACGGTGTGATCCACCGCGCGGGGGAGCACCTGGTCCACGGCGATCTGCCAATCCGCCCAGCCGGTGTTGATGGGCTGGCCCGCCTGGAGCGTGCCGGTGACGGGCTGGGGCGAGCCGCCGGAGCGCAACGAGTAGGTGACGACGCCGGCCGCGTCGCAGTAGAGCGTGGCCGCGTTCTCTCCCGCCGGGGGAGCGTTCCCGGCCGCCACCGCCGCGTCGAGCGCATCGCCTTCCGCGGGAGGCGTCAACCGGCCGTGGACCCGCACGAGCACGGCGGGGTTGTTCGGCCGGTCAGACGCCGTCGCGGGCTGACCGTCCTTCATGGTGAAATCCGGCCAGAGGTTTCCGACGTTAACGAACAACCCGCTGTTGCCCAGGTCCTCGTCCTTGCCCCGGTCCGCGTCGGCATCGAACTCCCACGCCGCGCCGCGCCACTCGACGCTCACCAGCCGCCGGCCGCCGTTGACGGACAGGCGCACCTTCGCGCCGCTCCCCGCCTTGCCCGGCGCGGGCTGGCCGGCCTGCTCACCGGGGCGTTTGGCGAAGGCCACGATGGTCTCGTCTACGGTGTCCGCGTCGGGGATTTTGGATTCGGGATTTTGGATTTTGGATTCTCCCGCGACGGCGGGCCCGGGGGCGCGGCCGGGCAGGAGCCGGACGGAAGCCATGCCGAGGTCGAAAACGTCGTGGTCCTCGTCGCCGGCCATCAGCCAACGCTCCATCGCGCGCCCGAGCCGGGGGGAGGTCAGCCGGAGGTGCGCGGCGGGCTGGCTGGCGACGCCCGCGGCCGTGGGGGCTTCCGGTTGGAAGCGCGCGGTCAGGAACGGCGAGTAGTCGGTCAGCTCTACGGTCCAGCCGTCCGGCGTGCGCCCCAGGCGCCAGGGTTTCGCCGCGCTCGGGCGCCGGCCGACGACGCGCACGGGGAACGTCGCGGGCGGCCTCCGGCCCGTTTCACCCTCGGTGACGTAGAGCTGGCGTTGCTGGACCAGCAGCCGGTTGTCCGGCGCGCGGCCCTTGAACAGCGTCATGGTTCCCTCCACCCCCCACGCCCGCCCGACCAGGGCGCCGGCGAGGATGATGATGATGCCCAGGTGGGTGATTAAGAACCCCGTGTGCCGCCGCTTCCAAGGCCAGCGGGAAAAGGCGCTGGCGGCTAGGTTCACCACCAGGAACAGCAGCCAGAGGTTGAACCACGCCGCCCCGTAGATGTAGGCCCGGGCCACGTCGGCGTCGAAGCGGCTCTCGTACACCGTCCCGAAGATGCTGGCGACGATGATGACCGCCAGGAGCACGACGGCCAGTTGGATCGAGCCGATGAACCGAAACACCCGCCACCGCTGCCAAGATGAGCGTGGGGCTGACGGCGGCGCCACGGGGCCGGCGGACGGCGCAGACTTGACTTCGTCGAGGGCAGGCGTCACGCGAAGAGGCGGGGAAAAAGCTCCCGTGTCACCTCCGCTCCTCCCGGCTAACCGACCGGGCCGCAGGCGACGGCGGGTGGCGAAGGTTGCTCAGAGATCCGGGTTGCGGGGGAACTTGGCGTAGGGCAGCCGCGCCCCGTCGTAGGTGAGCTGGTCGGCGCGGATCTTGTCGGGCGGGGCGAACTCATCCCCCGCGCCGGAGGCCCCCACGAGGTCGTCCTGGTCGATAC
>CAXTFX010000413.1:0-4428 GCA_964243185.1 uncultured Chthoniobacterales bacterium | reverse complement strand
CCGGCGCCCGCCCCCGCCGGCGCCGCGGCCGCCGCACGGCCGCGCAGGGCGGTGCGTAACGGCGGCAGCGGGAGCAAACCGGAGTCATCGGTCGGGAGCACGGCGCCGGGGCGGTCCTGGAGTCGCGTGGAAGAGCTCCACAACGGGAACTCCGCCGGCTCGCGCACGCGCAGCTCGAAGCGTTGCTCCTCCAGGGCGACCTCCGCGTTCTCCTCCAACCCGGCGGGCGCGAGGCACACGGCCACGTCCCGCTCCCCCTGGCGAACGCCGACGTAGAACGCCCGCGACAGGCCGCCGGTGATCCGGCGGGTGCTGCCCAACCCCCGCCGGGCCAGCCCGTAGCGCACCGCCCCGAGGGCCACCGTGAGGTCCAGCCGCGTGTTCTCCAGCACCCGCGGCGGCTCCCCGCCGAACCACGATTCCAGCACCACCAGCAGCCGGTTGCGAAGGGTGGAGGAGGCGAAGAACCCGCCGTTGAGCAGCACGGCCTCCAGCCGCCCGCCGGCGTGGGCGCGCAGGAACGCGGCGAGGTAGCGCGTGATGCCCGGGTCGGGCGCGTAGGGCAGCCCGAACTCCTGGAACCCGGACGCCCGCCGGGCCGGTTGCGCGTCCAGGCTCACCCAGGGCAGGAAGCCGTCCACCAGCAGCCGCGTGACCTCCGGGCGCGTCAGCTCCACGGTCCGCGCCCCGCCGACCAGCCGCGCGCCGGCCGCCGCGGGGACGCTGACGGTCAGCCGCTCCGGCGCGTCCGGGCCGAGGAGCGTTTCCTTGGCGCCCTGGCAGCGGCGGACCAGCGCGCCCCACTGCCGGGGCGTCAGCGTCGGCGGCCCCAGCCGGGCCTCGACGTGGTGCGCCAGGGTGAGGTCGAGGTTGTCGCCGCCGAGGATCAGGTGGTCGCCAACGGCCACGCGGTGAAAGTTGCCCTCCCCGCGCGCCTCGATCAGGGTGAAATCCGTCGTCCCCCCGCCGATGTCGCACACCAGGGTGCGCTCGCCGGGCAGCATCAACCCGGCGCGGGTGTCGTCCCCGGCCATCCAGGCGTAGAACGCCGCCTGCGGCTCCTCCAACAGCGTCACCCGCGGCAGCCCCGCCCGGCGCGCGGCGGCCAGGGTCAGCCCACGGGCCACCTCGTCAAAGCTCGCCGGCAGGGTGACGATCACCTCCTGCGCCGCCAGGGGCGCCTCCGGGTGCGCGTGGTCCCACGCCGCCCGCAGGTGGTCCAGCGTGCGCGCGCTGGCCTCCGCGGGCGAGAGCTTGGCCGCGTCCCCGTCGCCGTGCCATGGCAGCAGGTCCGCGGAACGGTCCACCCCGGAGTGCGAGAGCCAGCTCTTGGCGGAGGCGATCAGCCGCCCCGGCGCCGTGATCCCCCGCTCCCGGGCCAGCGGCCCCACGAGAAACCCCGGCGCCTCGCCCCAGGGCAGCCGGCGCGCGTCCGGATCGTCCAACCCCTCGCCCGGCGCGGGTTCGTAGTGGAACGAGGGCAGCGTCCCGCGCGCCTCGACCTCCCCCGGCGCGACGAGCTGCGGGACGGGGAACGTCCGCACGGCCGGGGGGGCGTCACCGCCCGTCAACTCGCTGAACGCCACGGCGGAGTTCGTCGTCCCCAGGTCAATGCCGACGAGGAAACGAACCGGGGAAGGGTCACTCATAAACGCAACGGGGGAGCGGGTCGGCCGCCCGGGCCAGGAGTGGGAAGACCCTTGCCGTTAGCCGACTTCGGAGGGGCGACGCCTAGTTGGGGGCAAGGTCGGCGTCCGGGGGGATCGGCATGAACGGGCGGGGGAAACAGGCGGGCGGCGCGGGCAATTAAGGTGAAAACCGGCCGGCCGAAAATCTTTTTTGGCGGAGTCGGCCGCCGGGCCTACGCTGGCAGGCTATGACCTGGGAAGAAGCCATCGCCGACCCGCAGCTCCAGGGTTTGCCCTACAAGGTCGAACTCAACGAATACGGTCAGATTGTCATGAGTCCCACCCGCCTCTCGCATGGTGGCTTCCAAGCCGACATCAGCATCCTTCTCGCCAAGCTCCTGCCGACTGGGCAGGTTGTCACGGAAGCAGCGGTGCGCACCTCCAAAAACGTCAAGGTGCCGGACGTGACGTGGTTTACGGCGGAGCACTGGCAGCGGGCCAAGGACGAGTCGGCGGCATCAACGGCTCCGGCCATCTGCGTGGAGGTTCCTCCGCCAGCAACACGAGCGCGGAGTTCAACGAAAAACGCGCCCTCTACTTCGAGGCCGGCGCCCGGGAGGCCTGGTTTTGCGACCTGCTGGGCAACATGGAGTTCTTCGACCCCGCCGGGCCGCGGGAACGCTCCGCGATGTGCCCGGAGTTTCCGACGGAGGTCTAAACGGTCCCCTCCGTTTCCCGCACGCTGAACTCCAGCTTCCAGCGCTCGGCCGGGTCCGCCGTGCTCACGGCCCACAGCTCCAGCACGCCGAGCTCCGTCAACCGCGGGTTCAGCCGCACGGGCACCAGGCCGTCCTCCTCCGCCCGGGCCTTCGCGCTGGCCGTGGTGAGCGTCGCTTCCAACGGGTCCGTTTCGGTCAACTCCTCCGCGGCCCAGCGCGCGAGCAGGTCGCCCGGCCGATCCGTTTTCCGCACGGCCGACGCGAAGAACCGGAAATGCGCCGGCTCGCCGACGACCAGCCCGATCGGCTCGCCGGGGACCGTGACCTCCGTGCCCTCCTCCATGCCGAAGGGCACCGCGCACAACGCCCGCAACGGCCGGGGCGCCCCGGGGATCGCCAGCCCGGCCGACTCCACGCCCAGATAATACGCCCGCGGCGCCCCGCCCCGGATGCGGACGCCCCGGCCCCCGGCCTTCAGCGCCGCGTAGTGCGCCGCGCCCCGGGCGACCGCGAAATCGAGGTCCGCGTTGCCCGCCAGCACCCGCGGCGGCCGGTCGGGGAACCAGTGGGACAACGTTTCCAACAACCGCGCCCGCAGCGCCCCGGCCTTGAGCACGCCGCCGTTGAACAGGACGTGCGTCGGCACCGCGTCCCCCTGCTGGCCCAAAAACGCCGCCAGGTGCCGGGTCACGGCCGCGTCCGCCTCGAAGGGCAGCCCGATCTCGCGGAACCCGGACGCCCGCCGCCGCGTCGGCCGGTCCGTGCGCTCGCACACGGGGAAAAACCCGTCCAGCAACGCCCCGGCCACCTCCGCCCGCGGCAGTTCCACGCTCACCGTCCCGCCGACGAGCCGCCGGCCCCGGCCGGGGATGGCGACGGGCAGCGTTTCCGGCGCGTCCGCCCCGCCGGAGAGCAGCGTTTCCTTCGCCGCCCGGCAGGCGTGCCAGAGCGCGACGGATTGCCAGGCGTCCACCTCCGTCCCCTTCGCCGCGAACGCCTCCGCCGCCCGGTGCGCCAGCGCGAGGTCCATGTTGTCGCCGCCGACTAATAGGTGGTTGCCCACGGCCAGCCGTTCCAAGGTCAACTCGCCGCCGTCGTTGCGGACCGTTAACAACGAAAAATCCGACGTGCCCCCGCCCACGTCGCACACCAGCAGGGTGTCGCCCTCGCGCAACTGCCGGCGCCAGCCCTCCCCCGCGTCCGCCAGCCAGGCGTAGAGCGCGGCCTGCGGTTCCTCCAAAAACACAAAGCCCTCCGGCAGCCCCGCCGCGAGCGCCGCCTCCCGCGTTAGCTCCCGCGCCGCCGCGTCGAAGCTCGCCGGCACGGTCAGGACCACGGGCTGCTCGGCCAACGGCGCCTCCGGGTGCGCGGCGTCCCAGGCGGCGGCGAGGTGCTCCAGGTAACGGCGGCTGGCCTCCACGGGGGAAACCTTCGGCGACGCCTCCACCGCCCCCTCCTCCGCGACGCCCCACGGCAGGATCGCCTGCCGCCGGTCCACGCCGGGAACCGCCAACCAGCTCTTCGCCGCGGCGACCACCCGGCCCGGCACCTCCGCCGCCCGCCGCCGCGCGCCCTCCCCCACGGCGAACTCCCGCCCGGCCGTCGCCCACGGCAGGTCGTAGGCCCCGGCCGTTTCCCCCGGCGCCAGCAGCAGGAACGACGGCAGCGCCGGCCGGCTCTCCACGCTGCCGGGCGCGACGACCTGCGGCACGGGCAACACCTCCGCGTGTCCGGGTGCGCCCCCCGCGTCATTGTCCCCGAGCGGGACGGCGGCGAGGACGCTGTTGGTGGTGCCGAGGTCGAGGCCGAGGGCGAAGCGCGCGGGCATGGGGACCTACTTTACCTCCACCTCCGCCGGGGCCAACACCCAGGCGGCGTCCTCCCGCCCCGTCCAGACGGGCAGGTCCGCGCGCGTGGCCTTCCAGCCGGGGTGAACCAGCGTCCCCCGGGCGGCGCCGCCCGCGCCCGCCCTGGCGCCGAGGACGTGAAACCGGGCCGGGTCCGGGCCGGCGGGCAGGTCCACGGTCGCGCCCTCCCCCTGCGTCAGGAGCGGCTGGAGGCCGAACATCCGGCGAACGGCC
>CAXTFX010000412.1:0-4432 GCA_964243185.1 uncultured Chthoniobacterales bacterium | reverse complement strand
GCGTCAATCCCCGTGACCGGGCTTGGCGCGTTGGCGGACGGCACGGCCGCGTTCCGCTTGCGGGAAGCCAGCGCCCCGGTGCCGCTGCGCTGGCGGAACGTGATGAACGCCTGGTTGGCCTCCGCCCGTCGTTTTTCTTTCAGAACGGGCCAGCCGGGGCTCAGGTTGAGGCTCGGCGGCGGCTCCAGGCTGAAGCCGCTGGAGGTGCCCTTGAACCCGTAGGAGCCATAGTTGATGGGCACGACCGTCAACAGCAGCCGGCCGTCGGGGAGGCGCTCGGCGTGGACCACGGCCGTGAGCTGGAGCGTGCGCTGGAGCTCGATGTCGGTGCCCGTGGGCAGGTTGCGCCGGATCAGCGGGGCCGTCGCCGTGGGGGCGGAGTAAACGTGCTCGATCAGCACCTTGGGGTCCTCGGCGGACACGGCCAGGGCCACCACGCCGCTGGGGAACACGTCCCCCGGTCCGAGCGTATAGGCGTCGATGATGGTGAACCGCCCGTTGAGGTAGGGCGTCGGCTGCTTGGCGGAGAGCGGGAAGTTGCGGATGAACGCCCGGACCAGGCCGGCGTTGAAATCGCGGAACTCCGTCGGCCCCATTGCCGCCACGCGCGCGGCCAGCTTGCCGGCCGTGATGAACTCGCCCGCCGGGGCCGCCTCGACGGGAAACTTCTGCGGCGGCTGCACCTTCTTGAAGCGGCGCAGGAGGTTGTAGTTCAGCGGCTGCTCGGGGTGGTTGAAGATCACCGCCGTGCCCACCCAGGTGCCCATGCACACGACGACCAGCCCGAGCAGAAACACCGTCCACAGGAACAGGTTGTCCTTCGGCTTCGGCGCGGTGAACCCGGGGGGCGAGGCGCCGTAAACGTGGCTGCCCCCGACCGGCACCGAGCGGCGGCCGGAGCCGGTGGAGGCGGCCATCCGGGTCTGGGTGGGCTCGGCGGGCACGGGGACGACGGGGAAAAGGGGCCGACCGACGTTCTCAGCGCGCGGCGTCGGCGAGGCTGGCCGCCGTCGCCGGCTCGAAGGAAGTGCCGCAGCCGCAGGTTCGCACGGCGTTGGGGTTCACGATGCGGAAGCCCGTTCCGGTCAACCCGTCGTGGTAGTCCAGGGTGACGTCGCGCAGCAGCGTCAGGCTCGCGGGGTCCACGAGGACGCGCACGCCGTCCCGCTCGACCACCGCATCCCCGGCCGTGGTCCGATCAAAGCGCATCCCGTATTCGAGGCCGGAGCAGCCGCCCTTTTCGATGAACAGCCGCAGGCCGTCAGCCTCGCCGTCGCGCTCCGCCAGCATCCCCCGGAGGTGGTCCACCGCGCTGTCCGTTACCGTGATCATATCGAGTGGGGAAAGGTAGCCGTAGAGGGGGTGAAGTCAACGCAACGGCAGGGTCAGAGAAATCTCAAATCCCGAGCACCAAATTTCAGAGAATCAGAGCTAAAGCTTCTGAAATCCTTGGAAAGTGGAAAAACGGAGCATGGCCTTGCGGGTGTTTTTCCGTGCTCCGGCAATTTTGGCCTTGCTTTGAAATTTGGTGCTTGGGATTTGAGATTTCCCGGCGTAGCCGGGTCCCGTGGGCCGCATCCTCCTCCTCCCCGAAGCCGTCGCCAGCCAGGTTGCCGCCGGCGAGGTCGTCGAGCGGCCGGCCTCCGTCGTCAAGGAACTCGTCGAGAACAGCCTGGACGCGGGCGCGAGCCAGGTCGAGGTCGCCATCCGGGGGGGCGGCGCGGCCCTGATCCGCGTGACCGACGACGGCTCCGGGATGGACCGGGACGACGCCCTCCTGTGCCTGGAACGGCACGCCACCTCCAAGCTGCGCTCGGGCCGCGACCTCGCCCACATCGCCACGCTCGGCTTCCGCGGGGAAGCCGTGCCCAGCATCGCCAGCGTGTCCCGGTTCCGGCTGCTGACGCGCGAGGCGGCGGCGCTCGCGGGGACGGAGGTGCTGGTCAACGGCGGCCGGATCGAGACCGTGCGCGAGGCCGGCGCGGCGCCGGGAACCGTGGTCGAGGCGCGCTCGCTGTTCTATAACCTGCCCGCCCGGCGGAAGTTCCTCCGCTCCCCGGAAACGGAGGGCGCCCACGTCGAGCGCCAGTTGCAACTCCTGGCCATCGGCCACCCGCGCGTCGGGTTCACCCTGCGGCGGGACGACCGCGCGGTGTTCCAACTGCCCCCGGCCGCCGACCTGCGCGAGCGCATCCGCGACCTGCTCGGCGGGGCGGTGGCCGGGGAGCTCCTCCCCGTCGTGGGCCTGCCGATGGGCCTCGGGCGGGCGGCGGGCGGGGTGCGCGCCATCGCCGGGTTCATCGGCCGGGCCGGGGTTTCGCGGGCTTCCCGCGCCGACCAGATCGTGTTCGTCAACGGCCGCGCGGTGGAGAACCTCGCGCTCTCGCAGGGGCTCCGCGAGGGCTACCACACGGCGCTGATGAAGGGGCGCCACCCGTTGACCTTCCTGTTCGTGGACCTGGACCCGGCGGCGGTGGATGTGAACGTGCACCCCGCCAAGCGCGAGGTGCGTTTCCGCGAACCGGCCACCGTGCGCGAAGCCGTGGCCGGCACGGTGCGCCGGACGCTGGCCGGCGCGCGCGCGGAGTGGGCGCGCTCGTTTCACCAGCCGGGGCTGCCGGTCGGTGCCGGGGACGAGGCGGTTCCCCCGGCGCCGGACGAGGTTTCGGCGAACCCGCGCCAAGGTCTGCTCGGAGGCGTGGAGAACCTTCCCCCGGCCGGCGACGGACCCTCCCCCGATGCCGTTCCTGCCATCCCGAAAGATGCGGGCACGACACCCCCGACCGCCGGAGAACCCGTTGTCGAGGGCGGGGAAACTTTCGACCCGGTCCCGGCAAACTTTCCCCCGGAACCAGTCGGACCCGGGGCGACGGGTGCGCCGACCGCCGTTTCACCGGGGCCGGGGCGCGCGGGGTCCGGCAGCGCGTCCCCGTTCCGCGTCCTCGGCGTGCTCGGGCGCCTTTACGTCCTCCTGGAGAACGACCAGGGCCTCGTCCTCGTGGACCAGCACGCCGCGCACGAACGGGTGTTGTTCGAGGAACTGCGCCGCCGGCTCGACGCGGGCGGGGTGCCCGGCCAACGGTTGCTGCCCGCCGTGCCGGTGGAGCTCGGGCCGCGGGAGGCGGACTGGCTGCGGGCTAACACCGCGGCGCTCGGGCGCATGGGGATCGCGGTGGAGGCGTTCGGACCGGGGGGCAGCTTCCTGCTCGACAGCCTGCCGCCGTTCCTGTCGGGCGGTGAACCGGGCGCGCTCCTGCGGGAAATCATTGACGCCGGCCGCGCCGCCGGTCCGCCGGCCGCCGGGGCGCCCGGCGCGCGGCTGCGGCTGGCGGAGGAGGTCATCGCCAAAACGGTTTGCCGCCACGCCGTCAAGGCGCACGACCGGCTGCGCGGGCCGGAGTTGGAGCGGCTCATCACCGACCTGCAAGCCTGCGAGTTGCCGTATTGCTGCCCCCACGGCCGGCCGACGATGATCCAGATGTCGTATGCCGAGCTGGAGAGGAAGTTCGGCCGCCGGGCGTGAGGACGCGCCACCCGCTTATCCCCCCGCGCGCGGGGGCGGCTCGCTGCCGCCGGGCGCACCTACGCCTGCGGGCTCCTCTCGAACTCCCCGGCAGGGTGGTTGGCAAGCCGCCCCGGCGGGGCAGACATTGCCGACAAACGGCAGGCAGGGTTTTCAGCAAGGCGATGCTGGTCACGCTGCGTCCGGGGGAAGGTGTTTCGGCCGACGACATACGCCGCCCCTCGGCGCGGGTGGCTCCGGTCCGTAGGGCTACAGGTCGTCGCTGCAAAGGGGTGTCCGGGGGAGCCTGGATTCTCGGGTTCGATGTTTGCTCCGCCCCGCCCCGTCACCGTTTCCCGGGTTGCCCGGCCGCTTTACTCCGGGACCGGGATACCTTTTGCCTACCCACTTCACGGGTCCAAATCTGGGTTACACGGCGGCTCCCGGTGGTTGATGTTCGCCCGCCCACGGCTGATAACGATGCGGCCATCCCGCGGATGACCTCGACGATTCGTGTCACGACCGCCCCAGCCCTCGATTTCCCTTCGCGCGAACTTGCCTGCGGGGATACCACGCCAATCTTCTGCCATGACGCCGGGAACACCAGGGCTCCGGGCCTGATGGCTGCTCGTGTTCCGCTTGTGCGGGATTGGCCAAACCATTGTTTCCCCCTACCCCCTGCCGCCGCAGGAAACCGCCGTGCACCCGCCCGTCCCGCCACAGGTCCACCTGCTCCTGCCCGTGGGCACGCGCGTGGTCACGCGCGCCCCGATAACGTGCTTTGCCGCCTCGGGCGGGGGCGAGAAGCCCGCCGGCAGCGTCGGCGTGGTGGACCGTGCCCCGGAGGATGCTACCCACGCCTACCTGGTGCGCTTTGCCGACGGGCGCGAGGCGGGGCTGCGCCGCTCGGAGCTGAGCATTCTCCAGCAA